>JAQWBI010000090.1 GCA_028706475.1 Candidatus Cloacimonadota bacterium | reverse complement strand
GGAGTGAATTCCTGTACTTGCTCCACGTGAATCTTATGTTTTTCCAGCCAGTGTTTCAATGCCAGAGCATCATCCATAGTGGTGCCGGGATGGCCGATAATGATGTAGGGGATGATCTGCCGTTTGATGCCGGCTTTGCGCACTTCTTCGAAATACTCTTTGGAAAAAGCTTCAAAACGTTCGATGGGAGGCTTGCCCATCAGTCTCAGCACATTAGGTGCGCTGTGTTCGGGAGCCAGTTTCAGCCTGCCTCCTGTGTATTTGGCGGCTATCGCTTTGATGTAAGGTTTGTTTCCCAAAGCCAAGTCGTGCCGGATTCCGCTGGCGATAAACACATGTTTGACGGAGGGAAGCTTGGAGATTGCATCCAGCAGTCGCAATTGCGCTTCGTGGTTCAAAACCAGATTGGGACATATCTCCGGGAATACACAACTACGGCGGGGGCAATCGTCCGGAAAACCGCGCTTACAATAGCTCTGATACATGTTGGCACTAGGGCCTCCGACATCACTGATGGATCCTGTGAGCTTAGTGGCTTCTTCCACAATAGAGGCGGCTGAACGGGACTGGATCTTGCGACTCTGATGAATTGCGATGGCGCAGAAGTTGCATCCACCGTAGCAACCCCGATGGCTGGTGATACTCTGTTTGATTTGTTCCCAAGCAGGGATCAATGCTCCTTTGTACATGGGGTGTGGAGCATTCATGAACGGTAGGGAATAGATTTGATCCATCTGTTTGCTGCTTAACGCAGGAGCTGGGGGATTGTGCTTGATCCAGCGACCGCCGTTGAGCTGGTAAAGAGCGCTTGTGGCGTAGTGATTGTAGAATTCACGATTCATGAGGTGAAAAGTATGTTTATCGTGGCAAGCATCAGCATCGGGCAAGCGCAACTCTCCCACTTCCTTTGTAAAACATACCGTGGATGGCATATTACTAAGTTCATGGATCTTCTTTCCTGCATCCAGGAAGCGTGCCAGTTTTGTGATTGTGCTTTCTGCCATACCATAGATTAACAAGTCTGCTTTACTGTCTGCCAGAATGCTGTTGCGAACTTTATCCTGCCAATAGTCATAATGCGCAATGCGGCGTAGAGATGCTTCCACTCCTCCAATCACAACCGGGATGCCCTTAAACAGCCGTTTGACGATGTTTGTGTAAATCATCACAGCACGATCGGGTCTCTTTCCGCTATTGCCTTCCGGACTGTAGGCGTCATCGGATCGCAACCGGCGCTGGGCAGTATAATGATTCACCATGGAGTCCATATTTCCAGAGCTGATGCCAAAAAACAGTCGAGGAGCGCCAAGTGCCATGAAATCCGCGTCGTTATGCCAATCCGGTTGAGCGATGATGCCTACCTTGAATCCGGCTGCTTCCAAGCTCCGCGCGATGATGGGCACGCCAAAGGAGGGATGGTCTACATAGGCATCTCCGCTGATGAGGATGATGTCGCAGGCAGACCAAGCACGGGCATTCAGATCGCTTTTATTAACTGGGAAAAACGCCATATTATTCCAAATAATGTACTGGAAACTACTGTCATGTCAAGCTTGGAGTGCCACAGCGACCGAAGGGAGCTTTTGAATCATTATTATCTTTCCCTTTGTTCGATCCAGTGCTGAACCTGATATCAAGGTGTTATCATCCTGTGCTCACTCGATGATAACCCGATGATATCTACTTCTCTACACGTTGATACACAGAGTGTGAACCGCAGCTCTGAATCATTCGGCAGATGATCTGCCAAAGTGAAGTATGGCAGCCCAGCAGAAAACGACATTCGTACCTTGACGAGTCACTACCTATGCTATCTCCAGCTATTGAAGACCATTTGACTGTATAACATACAGGTATACAATAAAATACAAAATGTCAAATGAGCTCCAATCGCATTATCCAATATATTCGCTTTTGGACAAAGCTCGGAGAAATCATGGAATAGGTCGTGTGGGGACATAAAATGTGATAATAAAGCAAAGGGCGCCGAGATCAGCGCCCAAAACCCAAGCTACACCAATCAGGGATTAGTCCTGATTATATTGATGGCTTGAATGCCTTTGTCGGTTTCGATCAAATCAAAGGTAACTTCTTCGTCCTGATCCAAAATCTTCAATTCCCGGGGAGAATTGGTGACGATGGATTTCCAGTGTACAAAGTACTCTTTATTGTCGTCAGTAAGAATAAAGCCGTAACCTTTATTTTTATTAAACCACTTCACTTTTCCTTTCATAAGAACCTCTTTAGTGTCTTCTACGTCAATAATTGCAATGCCGCTTTTCTCGTCAACACAAATATTATTCATTTTTGCAATTTATATGCTTGATGCCTTTGTAGCAAGCCGTTCAATTCCGCTATTTAATGATGTAAGCGCTGTTTTCACACTGTGTGCAGTCCTGAAGTTTTACATACACAATATCATATTCTTGGGGGATTTGGGGGAGACTGTTCACTTTGACCTGATCTATTTCCAATGAGTTAGCGCATGAGTTAGGTGAAAAAGTGGGCGAAACGACTAAAATATGCTTTCGAAACCGAATTGACAAGAAGGCCAGTATGCCATCTT
>JAQWBI010000089.1 GCA_028706475.1 Candidatus Cloacimonadota bacterium | reverse complement strand
AATTCAACCGGGAGCTCATCTACAAATACATCCCCGGCACTCTGGGCATCCTGAAAAGCATATTCAAGTTTATCTCCTACGAGGAGCCACCCCAGGCTCTGGCAGTACTGATCGATGACATTGCGGACATCCTTTTCAACACAGATATCCAAAAGATACTGCACCGCTTCTACACCGAGGGCAAGGGCAGAGACCCCATCGTGCACTTCTATGAGACTTTCTTAAGCGAATATGATCCCAAACTCAGAGAAAAACGGGGAGTCTATTATACACCAGAGCCTGTGGTGCGCTACATCGTACGCAGTATCCACAGCCTTTTGAAAAGCCACTTTGCTTTGGGCGATGGACTTGCCTCAGATGAAGTCACCATTCTTGATCCGGCTGCCGGAACCCTCACCTTTCCTGCAGAAGCTATCAAGTTGGCAATCGAAGAACACATTGGCAAGTATGGCAATGGCGGCACTCACAAACTGATCAAAGAACACATCCTGCCCCACTTCTATGCCATAGAACTGATGATGGCGCCTTACACCGTGGGACACCTCAAGATCAGCTACCTGCTGGCGGAATATGGCTACGAACTGGGCGAAGATGAACGCTTTAAGCTTTATCTTTCCAATACCCTTGAGCCGGACACCCCTCTACAAACCGAATTGCCCATCACGCATGATATCAGTGAAGAATGCGAGATGGCCAACAAAGTGAAACATCAAGACCCGATTCTGGTGATCATGGGCAATCCGCCCTATAGCGGAGCAAGCGAAAACACTAACGATTGGACGACTAAACTCTTAAAGACGGATATTGATTGCGCTCAGAGTTACTTCACTGTGGATGGCAATCCCTTGGGTGAAAAGAATCCAAAGTGGCTGCAAGACGACTATGTAAAATTCCTGCGTTTTGCCCAATGGAAGATCCATAAAGCGGGTAAAGGCATCGTGGGTATGATCACCAATCACGGCTATCTGGATAACCCCACCTTCCGGGGTATGCGCCAAAGCTTGATGCAGACCTTTGACGAAATCTATGTGCTGGATCTGCATGGCAACAGCCTGAAAAAGGAGAGTTGCCCGGATGGCAGCAAGGATGAAAACGTCTTTGATATCCGGCAGGGAACCTCCATCATCCTGATGGTAAAAGTAGGGTCGCTCGCCGAAGCGACCGATGGGCGAAACGGCGTTCGCCCCTACAGAATCCGCCACCACGAGCTTTTCGGACTCCGCCAATCCAAATATGACTGGCTGGATAGTAACCAGTTCCAAGCCAAGACCTATCAGGAACTAAGCCCCGGTTCTCCCTTCTACCTCTTCCGTCCGGAAGCTACCGGAAACGAGCATTATCTCATGTGGACAAACCTGCCGGAGATATTCCCGGTCAATAGCGTGGGCATAGTCACAGCCAGAGACGGACTCACAATCCAGGATACTCCCAACCAAGTGCGCAAGACCATTCACCATTTCGCGTCCCTGGAACCGGAAACTGCCAGAACAGCATTTAAGCTTGGCAAAGACACTAGAGATTGGATAGTGGATTTAGCCCAAAAAGATTTGAAAGACAGTGGTATGAGTGATGCCAAGATAATCCCCATCCTTTACCGTCCCTTTGATACCCGATACACATATTATTCCGGTAAAACCAAGGGGTTTCATTGCATGCCAAGACATAGTGTAATGAAGAACCTGATCAATAGAGATAACATTGGACTGATATTTAATAGGAATGTTCAGATTGATTTTGCACATGCGTTGATATCTGTAAACGCTATTGATTTACATGTACTTGAAACTGGTCTTAAAGGAGCTTATCTTGCCCCCCTCTACATTTACCCCTCCGAACATAAAGAGACTATCTTTGACAGCGAAGAGCGGGAATACAACATCTCCAAAGAACTTTTGGAGCGTTTCGCCAAGCAATGGCAGGACTTCCAACCGGAGCAGCTATTCTACTATGTCTATGCGGTCCTGCACAGCATTCAATACCGCAAACGCTTTGAGCAATACCTCAGGATGGATTTCCCCCGCATACCATTTACAGAGGATTATAAACTCTTTACTAAGTTGGCAGAATATGGTGAAGAGCTTGCCGACATCCATTTACTCAAGAGTCCAAGGTTAAGGCCTCCCATAGCAAGGTATCAGGGTGACGGCTCCAATGACATGGTTGAGTTTATCCAATACGATGAGGACAAGAGTATCGTACAGATCAACCCGGATAAACACTTTGAAGGCATCACCCCGGAGTTGTGGAACTATCACATTGGCGGCTATCAGGTGCTGCATAAATACCTCAAAGACCGAAAGGGCAAGAGCTTTGCCGATCCTATCCATTATTGCCGGATGGTTACAGCTTTAGCCCTAACAATCGACATTCAAGCTCGGATAGATCAAATCATTGGAAACGTTATCCAATAGATAAGCTTCGGGCTTCACCGGGCGGTCGAGCCAGATTTATCTGGGTCTCACCACTTGTCCTACAGATAGCACCTAAGGGCTGACTATACTCCAAAAGCTGAAGCGATCATCTTTTGCACGTCCTCGATGATCTTGTTTGTACTGTGGCCAATGAGATCCATCTTGCTGAGGAGTTGGATGCGTGTGTCATGCTCCCGCAATTCGCTGG
>JAQWBI010000088.1 GCA_028706475.1 Candidatus Cloacimonadota bacterium | reverse complement strand
GAAGGTTATGGTTTGCTTTTCCATGTTTAGCTCCTGTGTTGTTATAGAGACAATATAACCTACGCATCTGATTTGTCAAGTATTATTTATCTATACTTTTTGTCCACTTCTATGTGCAACGGTCTTAATTTACGAACGCAATAATTTCCAAAAGGGTTGTCGAATTTAGCCAATCACCCTGTCGTAGGATATACGTAACGCATTGAATTAAGGTAATATACAATCATCGTCTACGAAATAGTCAAAGAAAATAACAGAAAAAGCTTGACATGAGACATGGAGTGATATAGTTGGCTACATCACTAAGGCGCTAGGTGAAATAAAATATGTGAGGAAGCGATGAAAGCCTTTAAAGACGACATCCCGATCTACCTCCAGCTAAGGCAACAGATCGAAGAACAGATACTTGCACGGGCATTAATTGAGGAAGACCGGTTGAAATCGCTCCGTGAAATGGCCGCTGAGTACCGGATTAATCCCATAACAGCGGGGAATGCAGTAAATGCATTGGTAGAAGAAGGGATATTGTATCACAAACGAGGAATAGGGATTTTCGTGTCTCCGGGTGCCAGAGCGAAGATCATTGCGAGCCGGAAGAATTCTTTTATTCAAGAAAGCTTGGAACCCTCTCTACGTTTGGCAAAAAACTATGAGATTCCCAAAGAAGAAGTAATCAGCAAAGTACATAGTGTGTATGGAGAAGAGAAATGACGGTTTACGAAAAGACATTTGAGAACCACCCGATTCCATATCAGGTGAAGAATCTAGGCAAGAGCTTTGGTAAATTCAAGGCTTTGGATAACGTGTCCTTCACTTTGCCTTGGGGAAAGATTGTGGGACTTTTGGGCAAAAACGGAGCGGGGAAATCTACCTTAATGCGCTGTATGTTGGGATTCCTGGATCATGAAGGAACGGTGAGCCTTGACGGCTTCAACCTACAACACAGAGATCACCGCGTGTTTGAACAGGTGGCTTTCATCCCGGATGTCAGCGGTTTGGACGATAGATTAACGGTTGGTCAGACCATAGATTATGTAAGGCATATGAATCCTCTCTTCAATGAAGAAAGAAGTGGCAGGCTCTTTGCCCGGGCGAATTTGCCCCTGAACAAAAAAGTAGGAAAGCTCTCCAAGGGAATGAAAACCAAGCTATATCTGCTGTTGACCATTTCATTGGACGTAAGATATCTGCTACTTGATGAACCTACGTTGGGATTGGACATTGCTTTCAGAAAGGAATTCTTCAATATCATACTGGGAGAGTTCTTTGATGAGCAGCGAACCATCTTTATCTCTACACACCAGGTTGAAGAGATTGAGGATATGCTGCAGGAGATCATCTTTATCGATAATGGCAAAATGGTGCTGAATGAAGAAGTGGAAAGCTTGAAATCACGTTATAGCGTAGTAACGGTATCATCAGACAAAAGGCAGAGCCTCGTGGACAGCGGAGCCAGAGAGATAAACAACACTTTAGGATTTGTGAGTGCAGTATTACCATCTGATATCGAGATTGAGGGCGCAATCTACAACAGGCCATCGATCTCAGATATATTTATGGAAGTGGTAGGAGGTAACCATGCAGCAGTTTAAAGCGTTAATCATAAAAGAATGGAACACTCACAAAAGGAACTATCTCATTCCCTTGTGGGTACTACTTGCGGTATATGCTTTGAGTATATTAACACTGATCTATGGCAGTATTCGCTATGGCTTACCGAGCATAATTCAACTGGGTGTGAATGCTGAGGCTGTACAAAGTGTGCTTTGGGTAATGCAATTTGGATCTGCTGTCTTTATCTCCTGGATTTGTATTTTGACTACCTTAGCTCTTTCAGATGCCACCTTGAACCAGGATTACACAAAAAGATGCGAGATATTTCACTTGTCGCAACCAGTAAGTTTGAAAAAGATCCTCGGTTCAAAAGCTGTCTTTGTTTTCCTCGGCATCTTTCTGCAGTACTTAATCCTGGTGATTGTGAACTATCTGATGATCAGCGCCGGCATGGCAATCTTTGGTTTAAATGCTCTTACTTCCGGTTGGAACGCCATTCTATACACGATCCCATATTATATTACATCGGTATTGATGCTTATGCCCACTTCTTGGTTCTTTGCCAGCTTGTTTCGCAAAAACTCGCCTTTGATGATGATACTCTTCTTTGCGGTCTTCGATATCGTTGGATTGATCCTGAAAGTGAGCTGGGGTGTGAAGTTATACAGCTTGCTCGGTTTTTGGTCCAAGGTATTAACAATCCCATTTCAGCTGGTAGGGAGGAAACTGGCTGCACCCAAGATGCTAAGTATTGATTTCTCAAATTGGGCTACGTTCTGGAATCAAGAAAACTGGATCTGGTTGGGAATCAATATTATTCTTGTTATCGCATCCTACTTTATTTATAAACGCAGAAACATCACTTAACAGGACTAAACAGATACAAACGGCGTCTTCACAATTGGTGATGACGCCTTTTTTAGTTTGCCCAGAATGCTTTCTGCGCCGATGGACTGAAAGAAGTCCTGACACCTCACCAGCGGGAAGTCAACATGAGATCAAGGGCGCTCTTGGCAACGGCAAGGTCTGAAGCAAGAAGCAGTGGGAATATGGAACATAGCGCAAGCGAACTGATGTTGGTCGCTAGAGTGGGTAACCTTGCCAAAAGTGGGAAAGCCCTAAAGCTGGATAGCTCTACAGATTTTGACAGATGGCTTCATATTCAGGCAGGAAAGCTTAACTGGGGAAGCCTGTTGTTGTCCACAGCAGTGGAAAGATTGATCAAGCTGAG
>JAQWBI010000087.1 GCA_028706475.1 Candidatus Cloacimonadota bacterium | reverse complement strand
TGAACCCGATTTTGAAGCGAATGTGGCAAATCTGAAAAATGAAATACCTGGACATCTGCAATGGCTAACATCATATCTTTAATTGCTATTATAGACATGAGAACTCGATTTTTTGGGGGAATGCCTTCAATATCATATTGCGAGCCATGCGATTAGGTTCCATGGAATGATTTGTAGTCAAACGAGTACATCAGATTTCTATTTTGTAATACAGTTTAGCAAAAAATTCTTCAATATCCTTAGGATAACAAGTTGAGATTCGATAATTATATCACTGATTGAAGCCATTACGATGGCGCAACGGAAAGCTGCTTTAGCTGTATATAGATGCATGTGTGCGACAAAAAAAGCTGGAATCGATTGTCATTGATTGTGGATATTCTTCTACAGAAGAATTCATTTTCTGGGAGATTTCGGCATTTTGGAGTTTACATAAATACGGCATAAAAAATGTTGAACAATAAGTAGTGACAAATATTTTTCGGAGATTAATATCTTAGTAATGAAGAAAAAAGACTTTATCCAACTGACTGACCATGACCGGAAAGCCCTTGTAGACATGCGGGATAACTTGGTGGAGATGCATAATGTTGAGGCGGAAAAGGCCATGGTAAAGATCAAGGAATATCTGAAGAAATACGATTTTTCCTCTGATCTCGAATTGAAGTATTCATTGATGATGAAGCTTGGCGAGGTTCACGGTCGTAATGCAGAAGTGAAGAAATCTGCCGAGTATCTGAAGGCGATCCTCAATTCACCCGAAGCTCAAGTGTTTACACGTTATATCAGGAAGGCTAAAGCCAACCTTGCCATCACGCTTGCCATGCAAGATCTGTATCGAGAAGCTCTGGATATGTGGCACGGTCTGCTGGAGGACGAGAAAGACATAGATATGAAGCTGAACCTGTACAATAATATCTGTGTAGCATATGGCATTATCGGAGAGTATCATGACTGCATTCACTATGCGTATCAAGCAATGGAATTGGCAGATAAGCATGGCATGCCGGAGCGTAGGATGGAACCGCTGCTAAACCTTGGGGCGTCTTATGAGAAGATGGGAGATCCTAAGAAAGCCATGAAGTATTGGATGGAAACGCTCGATTTGAGCAGAAAATTCAAAAGCGTAAGGCGGGAGTTTGAGACCTTGGGAAATATCGCCTTGGCTTACGTGGAACTAAAGGAATATAATAAAGCTTTAGAATATGCTTTTGACGCTTTAAATCTGCGCAAGGTGCATCTCCCTGAAGAAAGTTTGGGTATCAGTTACAACAATATTGGCTTTATTTACGAGGCTTCCGGTAATCTGGAAGAAGCTCTGAAGTATTATAAAATGGGGGAGCAATGGTATCAGAAGCTACGACGTGACTCAGCTCTCGCGAATTGTTTGATAAATCAGGCATCGCTGTATTACAAGATGGGCGATCTGCCTGAGAGCCTGGCAAAACTAGAGGAAGCATCAGAGATCGAAAATGCCTTGAATGTGATGCAAAACTACTCAAAGATCACATCTATGTATGCCAAGGTATATGCGGCGATGGGAGATCATCAGAAGGCTTTTGAATACTCTGAAAAGAACAACAGTATTCTGGAAAACAAACTTGATAGCCTGCTTAAGACAACGATAAGCAAAAAGGAAGCAGAATATTACCGGGGCAAGATCGAAGAACAAGCGCGGAAGTATTTGGAGCAAAATAACGAGCTCAAGACCAAGAACAGCATCATCAGCGCATCCACAAGAGAATTGAAAGTAGTCAACAAGAGCCTGGCAGAAAACGTGGAAGTGTTAAATTGGCTGATATCTGTGATTAGCCACGATGTGCGGGCTCCAATAACTAATTTTAGCAGAATGCTGGCTATGATAAATAGCGGCGATTTTCCCCCCGAGGAACATGACGAAATATTGCAAAGCATGAAGCGAAGCAGTGACAGCATCGTGAAGCTAATCAATGAAATGCTGGATGGGATTCGCTTACAACGACAGAACATGAGCTTCCACACCAGTATCGGAATGCAGAACATCGTGCCAATCCTTAATTCTGTAATGGAAATATATCAGCCTATGGCCCTTCAGAAAAAGATCAAACTGAGTTTTTCACCCCAGACCGAGGAGATGTATGCCAGAGTAGATGCGGATCTATTGAAAATATTGGTGCGTAATCTCTTGAATAACGCAATGAAGTTCACTGGCGATAATGGCAAAGTAGATGTCTATGCCAAAGCTCAAAAGAGTAAGGTTGAGATAGTGGTCGAGGACAACGGAATAGGGATGGATGCTACGGCATTGAAAGACCTGCGGAAGGGCCAGGGAATTGCCCGCAGTAAACTGGATGGAAGCGTAGGTTTGGGTCTGGTATTGTGCAGAGACTCCCTAAAGAAGATGAAAGGCAGCATAAAGATAGATAGTACTCAGGGTAAGGGAACCAGGGTAAGCATCCTCTTGCCAGCGAAATGATTGGCCTATCGTTCAGGTATGAGAACCGGAAAGATAATCGATATTCATTGCCGATGCGGTTTTCTGCTTTTTTGCTATTTCAAGGCAGGCAAGGGACGATTGACTAAAGTACTGATCTCGCGATTAAGCGAAGATAAAGTGGGTCTGAAACAGGTGGAAAATTTCAGCCGGCCGTTTTGTCCGAACTGTAGTAAAGAGCTGGGTATCATAAAGATGATTCATGGAGAGCCGGCGTTAAAACTGAATCAGGGAACCATTCAATCCATAAGGATTTATACAGAGTTCATATTGTAATGTCATAATTCTAGATAGCTGCAGCGGCACAAGGATGATATTGTGTCGTTTTTCAAGTCCGCAAACACATCTACCATATCTGCCATCATTTGCTTAAGTGAACCA
>JAQWBI010000086.1 GCA_028706475.1 Candidatus Cloacimonadota bacterium | reverse complement strand
TATTCAGGGAGCTTTTTGTGAGATAACCCGGTGTGTTCCAGCTCTTGGCCGACAATATAGACTGTATCGTGTCTATAAAATGTACCCGGTTTTAGCTTGTCTCCCTCAGATGATTATTCCGTATCAAGAGATCCAGTACGGAGCTGTGCTCCGTACCAGTAATAATCTCTCTTGATACTACTGATTCACAGAATGAATCCATCCCTAGCGATTATAATTGATGTTTTGCACAATATTCACGCATGTTCATAGAACCAGTATCCACCCACACCGCATTATGAATGATGCGATCCATGATTGCATCGGCATGAACACCACCTCCCAATCTGGCATGCCAGTTTTCTTGCCGATACTGTGTACAAAAGATGGTAGACACAGAATCATGTCTTCTTTCAATCAACTCAAAAAGAAAACGCTGTTCTTCATTAGATATGTCCTCAAGGAGCCATTCATCAAGAATCAACAGCTTGTAGGAGCTGTATTTTTTTAGTAGCTTTGCTGATCCTTTTGGAACAAGTGTAGATTCGTCGTGCTCCATCAATAAATCAGGGAGTCGTATGTAGAATGTTCTTACTTGCTGTTTACATGCCTGTTTTCCGAGTGCACATGCAAGAAAAGTTTTTCCTGAACCCGTAAATCCCTGAAATATTATATCTGAGTTACGGTCAATGAACTGGCAAGTTGATAGTTCTTGGATTACACCTTTGTCAATGCCACGCGCGGTGTAGTAAATATCATGGAATTCCGCTTTTGGTATCCTGAACTTTGACATTTTCATCAGGCGCTGAATTTTACTGTTATACTTCTCCTGATAAAGATAATCTACTAATCGCTGCATTCGTTCATCAAAGGAAAGCGTTACGCTATTGATATCAGATTGCTGTAATTCTAAAGCAGCGATAACTTCATCTAAGTTTAGTTCCCGCAGTTTACGTTTTGTTTCATCATTTATCATTACCGTCGCCTCCATAATACTCAGCACCACGGACATATCCCTGTGTGTTATCCTGTGATTTAGAAGAGGCTTTTTTCTGTCCCAGATATATCTGGTCTTGATTTGCAGCTAAGATGGCTTTAAGATGATGATAGCGGGGCACTCTGACTCTTGTCAGTGCCAATTCACAGGCGGTTTCCAGACGGGCCTCTGAATAGGTTTTGCTCAGTCGTAAAACGGACAGGGAAGAATTATATCCCTGTTCTTTTATTTTCACTTCACGAAAAATCCGCTCAATAACCTCGCCAGCGTTGTTGCCAATGGAATAAGCCCACCGTTTTATCCTAACATCATCCCATTCGGGTTGGTTGAATTGATCAGGCATATCCTCATCATGAGTCGAATAGCGGTTGTTGACATAATCAGGGAACCGGTTATGTGTAGCCACTCGTTCCCTTTTAACATATATTTCAATTGTTGTATCTGTTATCTTTAAATCAGCTTCTTTTCCGACATGTTGGTATGGGCAGGAATAGCGATTCTTGGCATAGACTATGTGACAGTCAAGGTTTACTTTGCGTCCATAAATCCATTTGGCAATCTCATGTGGAATAGTTGGGAGTTGTTGGAGATAGTGTTTTTCTTCTTGATATACAGAACTTCGGCTACCTTCCCTTTTCTGGAAGGGCTCATTATTAAATTCTAAAAGTTTCTCTGCGATACCTGATTTTAATTCTTGAAATGAATAGAACTCTTTGTTTCTTAGTTTCGCAATAATTGCAGTTGCTACTTTGCCCACGGTACCTTCTACAGATGCTTTTTGCTTGGGTTTTCTGACGCCAGTTGGCATGATAGCAGTCATATAGTGTGATCCCAGTGCCTCATAATGATCATTCAGAACAATATCCCCTTGTTTGGGATGTGTGATGACACCTGTTTTAAGGTTGTCGCATACCGTTCTGATCGTCACACCGTTAAAAAATTCGTACGTGTGGATATGGCATCTGAGCCAGGTATCCTGTTTCATATCCAAACAAGGTTCTACATACGAATACTGGCTGTATGGAAGCGTTGCTACAAAGAGATATGCTGTGATAATTTCGCCAGTGCTTGTATCCACGTATGACATAGTCGGTCCAGACCAATCCACTTCGGTGATAACGCCGGGCTTATGCAGCAAATGATTTGTTAGCTTGTTACCAATCGTAAAATCAGTGTATCCATCACAAAACTTGGTATACCCCATGGGGATATCCTCACTTGTTTTACAACTGTCACAATACTCTTGATGTAGTAGTTTTAGTGTAACCCCTACTTTTTTCAGTTCCTTGTGAATAGATTCATAATGCGGATCTCTGTACATGTTTTCCAATGAATGCTTGTCCGGATAAAACATGCGGTATACTTCCTCTTCATCCTTATCTTTAATATCTTCAAAGGTAAGATGAAGCGAATCAGCGATGTGTAAAACATCACTGACAGAGTTTTTAGACATATGCCGGGTAGAGGCGATGCTGTTCCGGGACATATGTGCTGCTCGAAGCTCAAGAATTAGCTTCACTTTGATTTTGTTGGCCATATTTAAAGGCCCTCCTTCTGTAAAATTTGGTAGCCTATGCTCCGTACTTATTTTACAGAAGTTTATATGACCAGTGGAATCATTCTGCGGATTGGTCTAAATATATGATGTGTAATCATTGCACGTATCGGTGGATCTCAACTGTGAATTGATGGCTCTATATGCGCGAAATATTCAGTATTCCTGCATCCTTTAGAAATATGCATTTTTTCGGGGAGCACACCTTCTCTTTTTACAATGAGAACAATGAACGAGTATGGTGCAAGTTCCACTTTAAGACCCAGCAGGGCATTAAGAATCTGTCAAATGAGGAAGCTGCAAAAATTAATGGGATGGACCGTGAGCACCACGGTAAGGACTTATATGAGGCTATCGAGCGGGGAGATTTCCCGAAATGGACCATGTATGTTCAGATTATGACCGAGGAACAGGCGAAGAATCACTATGAAAATCCCTTTGATATAACTAAAATTTGGCGCCACGCAGAGTATCCCCTGATAGAAGTAGGTGTCTTGGAATTGAACCGTAATCCTGAAAACTACTTTGCCGAAGTTGAGCAAGCTGCTTTTACACCTGCACATGTAGTACCCGGGATAGGCTTCAGCCCGGATCGTTTCTTACAAGGTAGGTTGTTTTCCTATGGCG
>JAQWBI010000085.1 GCA_028706475.1 Candidatus Cloacimonadota bacterium | reverse complement strand
TGCTTACCAATTTCGCGGAAAGCGCCTAAGAGCATTTCCAAACCGCCCACTTCATCCACATTTGAAGGACGATGCAAAGTCACCAAAACATAGGGCTCATTCTCATTAATACCCAACTCACTCATTACCTCTGAACTATCTGCTTTTTTCCGATGCTCCACCAAAGAATCAATCATGATATTGCCCACCAAATGAATCTTCTCAGCAGGAACGCCTTCAATAAGAAGATTGGCATCACCATCATCTGACGGCGTAAGGAGAAGGTCTGATATCCTGTCGGTAAGAACTCGGTTTATCTCTTCCGGCATTCTTTCATCAAAGCTGCGTAAGCCGGCTTCCAGATGGACTACCGGAATATGTAGTTTCTTTGCTACCAGTGCACAAGCTATCGTAGAGTTCACATCACCGGCCACAATCACTAGATCAGGTCTATTTCCAGAAAGGATGTATTCTTCATATCTTTCAATTATTCGGGCTGTCTGCTGTCCATGAGTCCCCGAACCCACATGCAAATACGCATCCGGTTCCGGCATACCCAAATCTTCAAAAAAAAGCTTGGACATCTTCTCGTCATAATGCTGCCCGGTGTGAATCAAGGCGGGTGTATATCGATCACCCTGTTCTTTTAGCACCTTGTATAGCGGCGCCATCTTCATGAAATTCGGGCGGGCACCCACGATTAAATGTATCTGTTTTATCAAGCTTCGATAACCTCTTTCAGTTTCGTTATTACTTCTTCCTGAACCACTTTAGATCTATTCAAATCCACATCGGTTCGATTACTTGTTTTCAACCGTGCCATCAGCTCTGACACATCTCTGGAAAAGAACATCTTGCCATCTCTGATCATGGCTTTGTCGACAGCCAGTAATGACTTCCCGGCAAAAAAAGAAAAAGAAGGCACTCCCAGACATGCTGCTTCCCGCGCAAAAGTACCCGCCCCGGTCAATACTCCCTCGGAATAATAGCATGCATCCAAGCCATTGATGGGCTTATTAGGAATGTAGATATTCTTGACTCCCTCTGCATAAGCCTTGTCCACGGCATACCTTGGCAGGTACAATATGTTGTAACCCGCTTTCGATAGAGCCTGAAGCAATTTAGGTGTGATTGGTTTTGCGGAATCATTGTCTATGTAATTTGCTTGTAAGTTTTCGGGACGAACAACCACATAGTGTTCGAAAGGGAGACTATTGCTGAAGTTGTCGTCTGGATGATAATCAGCCACGTAAATGTCTTCTTTGAAGCCATCATACTGATATAGCTTATTCCGCTTAAAACCTTGTCTTGCAAGCTCGGCTTGAGGAACTGCCTTGGGCCAGAAAGCCATGTCTGTAAAGAGACTATACCTTTTATTGAAGGATGTTTCATTGTCATCAAAGGTTATGGACTTCTTTCTGCGAATCTTGGCTAGGTAGTTTGAAGAATCGCCACCAATAGAAATCTTAATATCAAAATGTGAGATGCTTGAGTTCAAGTTACTAATGCGTGATAGCATCCCCAGCACTTTGCTACACTTGTTCTTACCCTTATGAGCTCCAATCAAGACGTATTCTTCCCGGATGTCTTTCTCAAACAAGGGAACTGTCTCAGCGAAGTCCTTCAGTGAATAGATGAGCTTATAGTCTTTCTGCAACCTCATGATAAGGGGTTTAAAGAAGTTTATATGAGGAGTATTGGTGATGTCAAACCAAATTGTCTTATTCATTATTCATTCTCATAGCGTTAAATAGCTGTGTATGCTTGCTTTTGGAGTAAGCTGTTTGTACAACCGGAAGACTTAGTAATCTATCGTGGATGCATTCATATGCTTTCAGATTACAATATGGGAGATTTGGATCAGCAAAAGATAAAAGCTTACCTTGGTATCTCACCTGATGCTTATGCTCTAAATGCATTGCTTCGATACCATGTTCATTCAATTCTAGTATGCTTTCTTTTGAATCCTTTCCCGACATAACAAATAGTTTGGTGTATGATGAATCAGATAATGGATTGCTTTGTTTTAGTTCATTGGATACACCCACTTCATTCAACAAAGATTTGGCGGCTTCTTTCCTAATCTCAACAAGGGCTTGAATTGTGCTCCATCTAGACCAGCAACTCTTCAAGTATAACTTGGCCGGCTTGGTAAGCTCCTTCTCAAGTAGCATGAGATAATCACCAGCCTCTGATGCTTTTACCTTCCTTTTAACGAACTGATACAGGTTCTCAAGTCCTGGTTTCGCACGATAAGTAGTAATCAGAGCCATGAAAACCCTGTAAGCTATTTTGGCTGTACTTTCAGAAGCGAAGCTCTGCTGCAATTCCTTCGCCCTCAGATACCATTCCTTGTTGTCGGTCGCGAAAACACCGCCACCCAAACTGAAAAGGTTCTTTGTTAATGTAAAACAAGATATATCACCCAATTTCCCAGTAGAAACACCATCATAGCTTGAACCATACCCTTGGGCACAGTCTTCTATCAAAACAAGTCTGTTTTCATCGGCAATTCCCCTCAGAGCTTGCATGTCGCACGGGAATCCACCGAAATGAATAGCCTGAATAGCTATGCTGTCTTTTGTTATACGATCTTTTACGGCATTGGGATCTAAAGTCCAATCATTTTGTCTGACGTCATTAAAGCAAATTTCGTTATCTGTTGCAAGAATCGGTAGGAGTGCAACCTTACAAGTAAGAGGGCTGGTATGAACCACTCCGTTTCTTCCGATAGCCTTATAAGCAAGGTATAATGCACTCCTGCATGAGGAAGTGAAGAGAATATACTTCTTGCCGGTTAAATCCCTGAATTCCTCAGCCAGCTTCGCTTCTGTTCCCAAACAAAACATCGTCCTGATCAGGTCGAGGAAACCAAAATGCGGATTATAGTATGGGATCATCTGGTCTTTACGAATCTCCCCATTAGTAGCGCATACTTAAAGAACGGAATCGGATCCTTCCAGTCCCAAGTTGCTTCGGTGAATCTTCTGTAAGATCTTAAAACTGTCTTTGGGCTATCAATTCTCTTTATTATTCGGAGTATGGAGTAAACTATATCTGTGTATAAGTTAAGCCATATAGTTCCAACGGCATATTTGCTTGCAGAAGGCAATCTGCCTGAATGCACATAATTGTAAATCATGTTCGGATAATCAACGCCACATTTTGCGGCCAGACCAACCC
>JAQWBI010000084.1 GCA_028706475.1 Candidatus Cloacimonadota bacterium | reverse complement strand
CACAATTTACGATATTCAATTAGGAGCTTGATTGAGGTTTAGGTATCTGCTGCCAAATTCTCAGTTCACCTGCGTTCACTTTTCACTTCCTAAATCCGTGCCATCCGTGTAATCCGTGTGCCAAAAATGCGCCAGCCATTCTCAATTCTCAATTCTCAATTCTCAATTAAATCCGTGTAATCCGCGTGCCCTAATTGTAAATCGTAAATCGTACATCGTAAATCCTAAATCATCCCCCCTTACTCACCCAACAAATTTACCTCAGCTATCTCGAGGTCTTTATCCACAGCTCCCCGTTTGGTCTCAATCTTTCCCTCAGGAAATACGATCGTGCCATGTACCGCCGGTCTCAGCCCACCATGCGATTCCACGCCCAAGCTCTTCACATGAACAGTGGTATTGGCGATATCTACTTGAATCAGGTATTGCCCGTTTTCACTGGACATGGGATTTTCTTCCCCCCATCCGATATTCCTGGCCAGCATCTCAGCATTGACCCCCTCCAAATCACGGCTCAGGCCGTTTAAAGCCGTCCACAAGCGGTATGATTCCTGGATCTGGATCAGATACCGCTGAGTATCCTGTCCGATCATAGAGCCGTTGTTCTGGAATTTCTGCTGCATGAACATATTAAAACCCACCGCTACAGCGATGCCCACAATTATAACAACCAATACAATGAGCAAGATCTGTTGGTTTCCCACCTATGAACTCCTTTTGAAATATTTAAATTTCACTCCGTAACAATCTAGTAGAATGCACTTCACCTGTCAAGAATATTCTCTGTTGAGATTTAATAGGGATACATCAATCACGTTTGTAAGCGCTTGAAACAAAAAAAGGGGATTGAAATCCCCTTTAAATGTTTAGTTAACCTGTTTATCAGGAACCGAAGGCTGCACTTGGGACATCAGCAATATCAGTTTTTTCAGTATCAATAGCTCTCGCATTGATGGTACCGTCAGCCAAGGTAACTCTTGTTCTTACTGCGGGGCGCTTTCCACCCTTTACTTCCTTGCCAAGCCCGTATATCGTAACAGTTGTAGTTTCGGCAGTAATAATGTACTCACCGCTATCATTGTTGGTACTATGTCCACCCCAACCGATGTATCCACCAATTTTTGCAACTGTCATATTTGCAACATTGCCACCAGCACCACCTTGTGATTCAGGGGTTTTGTAATATTGTACTACTTGTGAAGCAAAGCTTTGGGCGTCAGCAGCGATGGCTGATTTGTTGGCGCTGTAAGCTTGAGCATTGAACATCTGGATACCTACCGCGATGGCGGCACCAACGATAATTACGCTAAGTACGATGAGTAGGATTTGTTGAGTTCCCATTGGTATTCTCCTTTTTTTAGGGTTTTTTTTTTCCACTTTGGAAAGTGTTCACACTATGTGTCTTTGTCTGCTTTAGGGTAAACGCAAGATGTGTGCCAATTCGGTCTTAGGGCAGGAGAAATAACTTGATGTATAGCATAAGTATCTGAATGGCATGATGTAACAGCTATGATCATCCGATAATAAAAAGGAGATAGGTACTCCAGGTCGGGCACATGATTGTGAAGATCACGATACACAGTCATGGCGTGTTGTCCCCTTTAGAAAACATGCAGGGAGTAAAACAATGCGTCCAACCTTCACTTGCTGTTCTCCGCTGTACGCGTCACGCGGTAAAGCTTCATATCCTCATCGGTATCAGACACATCAGTCAGTGCCAAATCATAGAACTCATCAATTTTTAAGGTATACTCGTTCCATCCGAAGTATCTGGTAAGCCCGAAATAGTGCAGGACATAATCAACCTTGTACAGATCAAGCAATTCATCCTTATTCTTCAGATCTGTATTTGGAGGTACCAGGATATAGCCATGATCCGTGTAGAGATTATAACCCACAATATTGCAGAGGATTACTGCGTTCTCTGGGATCTGGTTATCAGCCAAAAGCTTATCGGCTTCCCTAAAGATATGATCCCGGTCAGCACCGCTAACAGGGATCCACTGGGTGAAATTTGCTACACAGTATATCTGAAAGAACAGCACCAGCATCAGTACGACATATCTGGGGATGAGTTGCTTATCTTTGAACAAAGCCAGTAGGCATTGTTCCATCAAGACAGCAGAAAAGATGATCAGAGGAACAAAGAGCGGGAAGATATAGCGGGGGTTGGGTGTTCCTCTGCTAAAGGCATAGATGCCCAGGTTTACTGCCAGGAGCAGCCAGATGCTTTGTTTATCTCTATTGTTAGGACTTGCCGCCAGGTAGAAGATAGTGAAGGGAAACAGCAAGCCGAGATTGCGCCAATCCAAGGCAATGGTCGCAATCTTTTGCAGCACTGTGATGCAGATCTGGGGCGAGAAAAAGAACTTGGGTAATGCCGATACTTCGCGACTGTAGCCATCAAAGGGAAAACTGTGACTGAAAGATAGCAGCGGCGGGGTGGACATCACATAGAATCTGAGACCGTACCAGAGAGCTAAAAACGCCGCGAAATAGAACGATACAGTAAATATGCGTTTGAATCTTCCACATAGCAGGAGATGCAGCATAAACGCTGCTGCCATGGGCATATTTGCTCTCTTAATACTAAAGAGGGATGCCAAAGCCAAGCTATACAAGATATAATGCCATACCGGCACCTTCTCATTATTGACTATATGACTGTGACATACAAAGACCACAACAAAGTTGAAGAGTGTAAAGCTTTCAAGCCAGGCTCCAAATGAGTACTCAAAGAGGGTGTAGCTTCCTCCGATGCAGAGTAGGGCAAGGAAATGGGCAAAACCATATTCCGGAAACTTGCGCAGCATAAAGCGGTAGATAATAAACAGCGATGCCAGCAGGAGCAAGAGGTTAAGGATATTTACTCCGGTCATGAAATGAGTCTTCCCGGTCAACAGGTAGATCCCGCTCATCAGATAGGTATAGATCGGAGCTCTGCTCCAGCCCTGATAGCGGTTGCCGTATTTGTTTACGTAATCGGTAATGGTATCGATATCCATATTGAAACGGCATATTGAGCTCACAAAACCCTTGCCTTCAGCCACGTTTCTTGCTGTCTCCATATAGATGGCAGAATCGCTGCCGGTGATATTGGGGCTCCAGATTATCAGCGCCGGAACGCGCATCAGAATGACAATCAGAAACGCAAGCAGGATGTATTTGTGCTTGGCAAACATAATTCTCCCGGATAAGTCGTTCATTGATCCTCAGGAACTGAATAACACCTGATTCTTTCCCATAAGCCTGTCTCGGTTATCGGGCTTTTTGTCAATGGAATTCTCTTTTTTTGGTATTCCCCCATTTTTTGATCCATTCATATCTCACGCTGATTACGCGGATAGCGCGGATTTGTTGGATATAATTTTGAGATAGAAAC
>JAQWBI010000083.1 GCA_028706475.1 Candidatus Cloacimonadota bacterium | reverse complement strand
TGAGTCATGATCTTCTCCTTGTTCTTTAGTTTTTGTTCAAAACCATCAAAACAATGAGTGGGATCCGGCTCAACCTTTTTCTTCATCTGGCTGACTCCAATTTACACCAACCTTTGAGACACTACCAGATGAAAGAAAAGCAGCTTTTGAACTTAATCAGACACATCTATCAGCCACTAGCAAACATTCTGATGATGATCTGAGAGCTAAGCTATTGGAAAGCGAACAGGAAAAGCTTCGCAAGTAAGAGAAAGACTTATTGACATTGAGGATATTAATAAACACCAGAATTGCCTCCAAATCATAAGCGCAAGATCGTTGCCAGTTCTAACCATGTTGCGGGCAGGATTGTCTAAACATTTTGGCATTGACAGAATTATCCTGCTCTTTATACTGGTTTTATTCCAATATGATCCCATTTTGTATTGGTTCTGATGGGGTCTCCAGATACGATGGAGTCTGGAAAGGAGTAGAAATATGGAAGACAGATGGCTTTCAGTTGACGAGATCAGTATTTATCTTGGGGTAACAAGGGAAACTGTGTATAAATGGCTGAGTGAGAGAGATCTTCCGGCTCATAAAATTGGTAGGCTGTGGAAATTTAACAAAGAGGATGTAGATCTGTGGGTAAAGAAACAGGCAAAAACAATCGGCAATCCCAAGAAGTGAGCAACTACAGCTTCGGTTTCACTGCTGCAGCTCTGCTCTATCGTGATTCTGTTCTCCTGGCAAAATTGTTTCTTGAACACAGGAACTGGGATCAAGTGAAGCAGGCAGTATTAAAAGACAACCTGCTTCAGATACGCACTATCGCTGCACAACAAAGAATCTATTCCGAAGCCTATACCAGAGTGAAGCTTCTCTCCGAGGCTGCTATGGAAATCCTTGCTAGTGGTAGCAGAGAAGAGCAGTGTCAGATCATCTGGTATGCAATCTGCAGCAAGTATGATTTTATTCGTGAATTTGCCCTGGAAGTCCTTGCTGAAAAGGTGAAGCGGCATGAGCTTGAGATAACAAAGGCAGATTTCAATTTATTTTTCAACACAAAGTCCGAGCTTCATGAGAAGCTGAGCAACATCTCTGAGGGCTCCCGCAAGAAACTGCAGACTAATCTCTTTAGAATGCTGTTAAGCTCTGGGATAACAGACGCAGACATGAAGCTAAGACTTCTGATTGTAAGCTCAAGAGTGCGTGATCTGATTATCAGGGAAGGGATTCTATCGCCAGCTATCTTCCCATCAGTTGTAATGGGATATTGATATGGCAATAATAAATGAACTTCACGAACCCCATGTCCGTTTCGAGCACTTGCTCAAACTAATGAGCAGTAGAAAGTTTCTGGATATGACAGGTCCTTCCAATGATGTGCCCTATTATATTTGTCCCTTCCGAGTAGAAGAAACTAGATCAATGTATCAATACATCGAACAGCTCAAAAATGCTCTAAGCCTTAAACAGATCAGAGTATTGGATATCAACCTCTACCGTCTAACAATAGAGCATTTAGAATCAATTGGCGAGTTGAGTAGGCACATCACCGATGAAGTAAAAACTTCAAGAGAGTTATTCTTCAAATCCATATCCGGCTTAACGGATACGAAAGATTTTATCTGCCCGCTGATGATAGAAAAGATACATAATGATCACCCCGACATCATTTTCATAACCGGAGTGGGAGAGGTGTATCCCTACATTCGCTCTCACAAGATTTTATCAACTCTGGAAAGCAGATACACTGAGCGACCATTGGTGCTCTACTTCCCTGGGAAATATGAAACTGACAGTGTAAAGGGTTCCAACCTGACTCTTTTTGGCATCCTTGACGATAAGTACTATAGAGCTTTCAATATATACCGCTGCGAGCCATAAGTTTAGGAGAATCTATGCAGATCAAAGAATTATTCCAAAAAGATATCGAACGCAAGATTGCCGGTGTGATCATGGCTGATGATGCCAGAAACATTCAAACCGAGATCGATGAATATGTGCTTACCCGTGAGATAAAATCCCAACTGGATAAGTTGCTACAGTCCTACATCAACAACGACAATCTGCCAGGGGTATGGATATCCGGTTTCTTTGGAACGGGTAAATCTCACCTGCTAAAGATTATCTCTTTGCTCTTGGAAGGCTGGCATCATGATGACTTTCACATAGCTGATGCAATGATGCAGAAGTCCGAGGACGACCAAATCCTTAAAGCCAATCTTAACAAGGTAAAAACCATTCCTGCTCAAAGCATTCTATTCAATATAGATCAAAAGGCAGATACCGGCTCTCCTAAAGGAACGGATGCGATCCTGAGCGTTTTTGTAAAAGTCTTTAATGAGGCTTGCGGATACTATGGAAAACATGCTTATATAGCCAAATTCGAAAGAGATTTAGACCGTGATGGGCTTCTGGAAGCATTCAAGGAAGAGTATAAACGGATTTCGGGTAAGGACTGGAAAATCGGAAGGGCTATGGCAGAAATGGAAGACCACAATGTGTCCAAAGCCTATGCTTCGATCAAGCAAGCACCGGAGGGAAGTGTAAACTCACTTCTAAGTAACTACTCACACAACTACAAGATATCAATTGAGGAGTTTGCTCAGAACGTAGCAGAATATATCGGAAAAAAAGAAAAAGGCTTTCGTCTGAACTTCTGTGTGGACGAGATTGGTCAGTTTGTAGCCGATAATACAAAACTGATGCTGAACCTACAAACAATATCTGAGAGCTTTGACACCGTCTGCAAAGGAAGAGCATGGATTATTGTCACTTCTCAAGCCGATCTGGAGACTATAGTCGGGCATCTGAAACAATCCCAAAGTACAGAATATGGCAGAATTACCGCCCGTTTCCCGATAAAGATGAACCTCGGTGGGACAAGTGTAGAAGAGGTGATCCAAAAACGTTTGTTGCTTAAGAAGAAGGAACATCAAACAGAACTGCTGAAGCTATATCACAAGCATGAAAACGGAATGCGAACCCTATTTCGCTTTGTGGACGGGGCAAAGAGCTACCGTGATTTCAAAGATTCGGATGATTTCATCAATTCATATCCTTTCATCCCCTACCAATCCTATCTATTGCAAAATGCCTTTATCTCGCTCTCGGAACACGACGCTTTTCCGGGTACCTTCCAAGCCATAGGTGCCAGGAGTCTATTGGCAATATTCCAATATGCTTTGATAGGGGTATCCACTCATGAAGTTAATAGAATAGTGAGCTTTGATATGATGTACGAGGCTCTTCAGCCCATGATAAAGCCATATTTGCTCTTTACGGTAGAACTTGCCGAGAAAGCTCTCACTGATGATTTTGCCCTGCGTATCCTGAAAACCCTCTTTATCCTGAAATATGTGAAAGATTTCAAAGCAACCATCCGCAACATCCGCATCCTGCTTCTGGAAGACCTGCAGACCGATCCCGAAACCTTGAATGAAAAAATCAAGCAAGCCCTTGACTTACTGGAGCGTGAGACCTACATTGAACGTAACGGAGAGGAGTATTCCTACCTTACCAGTGACGAGAAGACCATTGAACAGCAGATCAAA
>JAQWBI010000082.1 GCA_028706475.1 Candidatus Cloacimonadota bacterium | reverse complement strand
TTTATCTTATCCGCACTTTCCACTCCCAGAGAATCATCGCGTATCGAAGCAGATATCATTGGGTTATAGTCGGGTGACCACTCGATGATAACAGCTTAATATCTGCTTCACCATACCTTGAACATCTCGGGAAGCAGATGCGGTTATGTTATTGCAGAGTGATATTGCGGAGTACTTTCCCACACACTGCCCGGCATCTGTGGCAGCATCCATTGATAGGGCAAAGCTTGACAGATATGCGCCATCCAAATAGCTTTCACCAAAACAATACGAGGAGCTCGAATGAAAGAGCTGAAGCTTGACCTTTCGAACCTGGCAGAGCTGTTTCGGAATAATCTTCCCGAAGACAAAGTAGCGGCAGCCCAAACTGTGTTTCTAAAAAAAGCGTCTGAAGCTATGCATGATTTTTACACGGGAAAGATGCAAAGCCTGCCCAAGGCCGGTATCTATGGTTTCAATTGGTTCAATATATGGTACACACCCGGTGTATCCAAGGTTTCCACCACAATCAGAGAAGATCCCGAAGCCTCCTACCGGTTGTCGAACCGCGGCAATCTGGTGGCTGTGGTTAGTGACAGCACCAGAGTATTGGGCGATGGGGATTGCGGTCCCACAGGCGGTTTGGGCGTGATGGAAGGTAAAGCGATGCTGATGAAGTATCTCGGTGCGTGTGATGCGATTGCCTTATGCGTGAACAATCGTGATGAAAACGGAAAACCGGATGCCCAAAAGCTGATCGATTTTGTGAAAATGCTACAGCCCAGTGTGGGTGCGGTGAACCTGGAGGATATCTCTCAACCGAATTGCTATCGGGTATTGGATGAACTGCGCGAAAGCTGCGATATTCCGGTATGGCACGACGACGCTCAGGGCACGGCCTGCGTTACCCTTGCCGGGGTGATCAATGCGCTCAAACTGACCAGTAGAAAGATTGCGGAAAGCTCCTTTGTCCTCTTCGGCGCAGGCGCTGCCAATAGCACTATTGCCAGCTTTTTATTATGCGAAGGGGCAAATCCCGCCAAAATGGTGATCTTCGATAGCAAAGGCGCGCTTCACGCTGCGCGGCATGATATTCAGAATAATCCTGGAAAGTACAAACAATGGGCGCTGGCGCAAAAGACCAATCCTCGTAAACTGAACAGCATGGAAGAAGCCATGCTGGGTGCCGATGTGCTGATCGCCCTCTCTACTCCCGGACCCGGTACTATCAAGCCGGAGTGGATCCGCCTGATGGCAGCCGATTCCATCGTATTCAGTTGTGCCAATCCCGTTCCGGAGATCTATCCTCATGAAGCTCATAAAGCTGGAGCCCGCATCGTTGCCACAGGTAGGGGGGATTTTCCCAATCAGGTAAATAACTCCGTGGGTTTTCCGGGCATCCTGAAGGGCGTATTGACCGTAAGAGCGAGGAAAATAAGCGATGGCATGGCGATTGCCGCGGCGCATTCTCTGGCATCCTTCGCGGAAAACAGGGGTATAGACTTCGGCAATATTGTGCCCACCATGAATGAGACTGAGGTTTTTGCGCATGTAGCGGCGGATGTGGCAGCACAAGCGGTAAAAGAGGGACTGGCACGGCTTCCGATGAGCCGCGAGGAAGTGTATGAAAGCACTCTAAGGCAAATCAATTCCACCAGAGAATTGTGCTTCAAAATGATGGAAGAAGGGCATATACCCTCTCCTCCGCAAAAGCTATTACAGGATGTATTTGACGCGTGTTTAGCCGATTTCAAAGCCTGAGAAAAAAGTTTGAACAGCCGCTCTTGAAAAAGCTTTCCTATGTTCTGCGACTGCTGTTCTCGCTGGGCTTGCTCTATGTGATATTTCGGCACATCGATCTGCCGGCAGCTTTAATACAGGTAGCTCAGTTACCCTGGCATATTGCCATCATCATCATGGCTTTATCCTGCATACGACACTATATCCAGATCAACAACTGGCGCTGTGCTTTGCACTTGAATCCAGCCTATGAGTATAAACGCAAAGAGGTCTATAGCTCTTATCTGTTGGCGCTACCACTACGTTTTGTAATTCCGGGGGGGCACGCCTCTTTTGCCAAAGTATTCTATCTGAAAAATAGCAGTTTACTGGCTTCGGTGATCTCCACCACCACCGAACGCTTGTTTATGACTTGGGCTACCTGGACTTTTGCGGCAGTGGCGGCCTTCTATGCCGTGCCGGGACTCTCGCTGTATCTGCGGATCGGGATGATCCTCTTTGCGGCCTTTATGCCGCTTTGGGCAGCGCTGATTATGCAAAGTAGGCAATCCTGGCGCAAGTACCTGCCCGACTACGGTCTGCAAGCGCCAAGGATGATGCTGCTGCAAATAGCAAATACCCTTGTAATGTATGTGCAATACTACCTTATCCTGAATGTACTGGCCAGCATTTCTGCCGTGGATACTTGGCTGTCCATGGCACTTACCAATGTGTCCAATTCCATCCCGATCACGATCTCCGGACTGGGTTTACGCGAAGGTTTTGCCATTCACTTCCTG
Organism: Candidatus Cloacimonadota bacterium; assembly: GCA_028706475.1. NCBI lineage: Bacteria > Pseudomonadati > Candidatus Cloacimonadota > Candidatus Cloacimonadota bacterium. The sequence goes on along the minus strand of JAQWBI010000082.1, from coordinate 1,156 downwards.
GATGAGTATGGATTTACCTCCGAACAAGCAGTGGCAGCTACGTTGAGCTTGTTCTTCTTTCAGGATCTGATCCCCGCAGCAGTGGGTTCGGTGGTCCTACTGCGTGCCCGGCGTCCTGTATAAATGGATTATGCATTGGAGTTCATTTGGCCTTACGTATCTTATTGTATACCTATAAGTTAGTTGGTCAAAATAGACTTCTATTAATACAGTATATCTGTTAATAGCATCAAAATAATCCCTGTAAAATAAACACCGTAACGAGCTGACGGTAAAGATGCTGCGTACATAAAATCTGATGCTGAATAAAGATTATGGTTGAAATTTTGTGATTTTGCATATCATATTTGTTGAAATGCCCATTTTGAAGCCCTGTCTATTTATATGATATAGAAGTACTAGCTTTGCTTTCAAGATGAAGATTTCAATACAAAAAGGAGAACACAGAAATGAGGACAAAATCGATTTTCGTCCTATTATTCATTGTACTAGGCGCATATCTGTATGGAGCCATGGAAACCGGTCCCGGCTGGAGTTATGGATAAGAATTGGGAATTGCCCGGGGTGATAATGCCGGTATAGGCGGATCCATGGATCTGAAGAAGGGAGATTCGGACATAGTGCCCATTATTCCGCTTGGCATCGGACTCCAAACCCAATTGAAACCGGGTGTGAACCTGGAAGTATCGTTGGGTTACAATTTGGCAAATTCGGACTATCTGGACGGAGTAAAAAGGATCACTGATGACAACATGAACACCTTTACCGGCGAAGCTCAGGACGGCTTCTACAATCTGAGCGTAGGCCTGGCATACCACAGCCCTGACAGCAAAGTAAAGAAGGCAAAGGCGAAACTCTGCCCAGAGCAGATAACGAAACCGAGGAAGGACGCGCAAAAAACCGCCGCATCGAATTTGAAGTGGAATAATCCACAATTGTAGATAAATTAGAGGAGTCAGATTTGGCTCTTCTTTTTTAGTGCAGTTCTCCAGTTCTCCGGATTAGCTTCTTCGGCTCAGTTGTACTGCCTATCTCATTGCGTAGCGGATACTATCGATCATCAATGATACTAACTCTTCCCACAGGATTCGAGGTTTATTTAGATTAACGATTGTTGATGAATATCAGCACGATATTGGATGCGGTAAAGGAAATT
>JAQWBI010000081.1 GCA_028706475.1 Candidatus Cloacimonadota bacterium | reverse complement strand
AGGAAAATGGGAAGAGCTCCGGGCTTGGCCTGGCCTCCGCCTATGGCATCATTGAACAGGCCGGCGGAGTGATCATGCCATATAGCGAACCGGGGAAGGGCACCATCATGAAAGTGCTGTTACCCGCTTTACAGATCAGATCTGGGGCTTCCGATGCGGATCGGGCTGCTGCCTCCGGGCGGGGAAAAGGCCAGAAAATCCTCATCGTGGAGGATGAGGACGCGCTATGCAAAATCCTGCAAAAGATGCTCACCAATCTGGGCTATAAGGTGGAGTGCAACAACTCCTCCCTGCTTGCCCTGAAACGCTTTGAAAAGGGAGAGAAGTTCGATGTCGTGATCACCGATGTGGTGATGCCATCCATGAACGGCAAGGATCTCGCGGACGCCATCCGAAGAATAAACCCGGAGCAGAAGATGATCTATATGTCCGGCTTCGCGGACGATGTGATCGCACAGCATGGGATCATCGACCCCGATCTGCCCTTCATCCAAAAGCCTTTCTCTGCCAAACTGATAGGTCCGCTGATCAGCGGTCTGCTGGCAGAGAGTAATGCCAAACTCAAGCTGCTGATTCTGGATGATGAAGAAGGTATCTGCAAGCTCTTCCAACGCAGTTGTCACAAGCGCGGCCACGAATGCGACAAGGCTGGCAGCCCCGCGGAAGCGTTGGCCCTGCTATCCCGCAATCAATACGATATGCTGCTGGTGGATCTGAACCTGGGTGGAGTAAACGGGCTGGACGCCATCGCTGAAATCCGGGAACTGGGCTGTAAAGCTCCTGTAATCCTACTATCCGGCATGCTACAGGAAGGCGTTTTCGATCGTTTTGAGAGCCTGGGAGTGCTGCGCGCCTTTGAAAAGAGCTTTGATAATACCCCCATCCTGCAGTACATCGAAAGCCATCTTCAGGGATCGTAAACATCACACCACAGCCAGCAAGTCACACAGCGATGGAGTTGAAGGGATACGTAGCCCTGTTCCTGCACCAATGTGATTGATCGCGTCACCCCTATTGGCAGAGTAGAAGATGTAATATTTGCAGACATGGAATAATATATGCATGACACCATGATATACATCATGATATAGATAATTACAAATATGGAAGAATGAAGGATAACCAATGCGTAATGCCAAGTACTCTATGCGATTGATTTGTCTATTGTTGATCGGTTGTATTTTACACTCCTGTGCCAGGTATAGCTATTTTGAAACACCCAAAAGCACTCCTCCTGACTTTCAGGGCCGGATGCTAAAAATGATCTTTCCGGAGCAGCCAGACCACCCCTATTATCTTAGCAACCTCACTTTTGCTGATGGGCTGATAAGCGGCTCTGTACCCCAAGGATCGAATTTCTTTCCGCAAAACAGCAAGTATATTTACAACGTGTATCTGCTCCCCCAGACGCCCATACCGGATTCCCTGTCTACTGAGTATCAGCTTCCCATGGAAAGCATTGATAGAATTGAGGTTTACGATTTAGATCTGGGAAAATCAATAGTCCTGTCCACCTTAGCCATTGGGACTACGTTCCTAGTATCTTGCAGTATATTTTTAGCGTTCATCATCCTCACCAAGGAGTCATGTCCTTTCGTATTTGCCTACAATGGCAGTGAGTTTGAGTTTACGGGCGAGATATACGGCGGAGCCATTTTCCCCACTCTGGAACGGGACGACTATATGCCCCTGCCAAACCTACAGCCCAAGGGCAATGAGTACCAATTGAGGATGGATAACCTCGCCGAAGAGATTCAATATACCAATCTGGCGGAGCTGCAGGTGGTTGACCACCCCAAGGGAACTTCCCTGCTGGTGGATCGCCTGGGGATATTCCACACGGTAAAGGATCCCAAAGCGCCATTATCCGCCATCTCGGGAACCGGTGAGGACGCCATGCCGCTGGTTTCAGCCAAAGACGAACACAGCTACCGGGGCGATGACTCTCAGGATGCCAGTGAGAGCATGGATGCCCTGCACCTGAAGTTTCCCGCGCCAAAAGACAAAGCCAATGCCAGGCTGATCCTCAAAGCGCGCAATTCCATCTGGCTGGATTACACTCTGGGACAGTTTTTGAACATGTTTGGCAGCAAGTACGACCGCTGGTACTCCATGAAATCGAGGCAAAAGAACGGCGTGGACTATGAATGGTCACTCAACCAGGGTATCCCGCTATCGGTTTATCTGAAGCAGGATGGCGCCTGGAAATACCTGGATCATTTCCCCGTGGTGGGTCCCATGGCAGATCGTGAGATGCTGATGCATCTGGATTTGAGCGGATTTGATGGCGACGAGATCGAACTAAAGCTGCAATGCGGTGCCAAATTCTGGGAGATCGACTATGTAGCTCTGGACAGCTCAGCGCCGGGACGAATCTATCGCCAGAATGTCGGATTACAAAAGGCCGTTACCACTGAGGGAGAGGACGTTACAAAACTGCTGACCAAGCGAGACAAGAAGTATTTTGTGCAGCCTAAAGTGGGCGACAGCGCTGTGCTCAGCTATCCGGTACCGGCAGCTCGTGACGATAGCGAACGTACCGTAATCTTACACAGCCGCGGGCATTATAAGGTGATCAGAAAAGCTAAAGGCGATCCCGATATCGCTTCCATTACAGAGATTCGCCAGCCCGGCAAGTTTGCTGAGTTTTCACGCAAGAACTATCTCAATTTTGTTGCCAGATATGCAACGCAGAATTAGCGGACACGCCCAGGATACCAAGAGATAACGAAGAAGGAGATATCATGAATCATTTTTTTAGTAAGATGTTGTGCGCAGCCATCCTGCTGGCTGGGGCCACGGGATTATCGGCACTTGGAGATGTTCGGACCGGCATAATGACCACGGCCATTCCCAAAAACGGAGTAAGATTCTTTTATTCAAACGGTTTCCAAAGCCGTTCGGTGAAGGATAACTCTGATAACAATAACCTTAAAACCAGTATCGGTATTGGTGGCGGAACCGCCAGTCTGCTGCTAAGTCCCCGTACGGAGGCATCTGTCTGGATCTCACATAATAATAGTGATACATGCTTTGAATTGCACGGCAAGTATCTGCTGCGAAGTGCCGATGATTATCACTTCAGCATTGGTCTGGGTGCATACAATTCAGAGGGTGTGAAGAAAGACACTGCTAATGGTGTAAATTATGAAAGAGATAGATGTGTGGTAAATGGAATTATGGTGCCGATTTTGTATAGCTTGGACACTAAGTATAACGTGCTGATGAATGTCGGAGCCGCTATAAACTACGATTGGGTGACCATCAGTGGTGCTGAACGTTTCTACAATAGTGATTCGCACCAATGGATCATCAAAAAGTATAAACATGATCCCGTGGGAGTTTTGCGGGGACAGCTTGATTATAGCCTCGAAGCCAACGCTAGTAGTCTTACGATGTTGCTGGAGAACGGTATCAGCTTTGTGGATGCGGGGGATCAGGGTTTGCGACGCATCTACAACATCGGCATCATGCTTGGGATCAGCTTCTAAGCACACTCTTTGTGCGTCCCTAAGTATAGCTTGTCTGATCCCGATATCGGCATATCATATCTTTCAGATATACATTGGGGGTTATTATGCAGTTACAGATCGGAATAGATGGAATGCACTGCGCGTCCTGCAGTGCAAATGTTGAGAAAGCGCTCAGCGCGCTTCCCGGAGTAAATAAAGCGCACGTAAACCTCGCCTTGGAAGAGGCGATGGTAGAGTACGATGAGCGGAAGCTGAAGCAGGACAGGA
>JAQWBI010000080.1 GCA_028706475.1 Candidatus Cloacimonadota bacterium | reverse complement strand
CCAAAGTACCTGTTGACAAAAGTATGTTTCCAGAAGTATAGAACAACTGTGCTTTGAATATGGAGTGAAAAAAGATATGCAGAAAAGCTCCGCAGAAGCCAAGCATAGTCATAACCGGCAGATTTGCGTGAATACCCAGCAAGCCTGCGCACACTGCCATTCCAGCGATACCGATGTTTTCCACACTGGAATATGCCAGAGCCCGTTTCAGGTTTCGTTCATTCAAAAGATGGCTCACAGCCCAAAAAGCTGATATGCTGAAGATCAGAGTAAATACGGCAATCTCAGACAGACTGAAGCGATTGAGGCTGATGATCAGGAGTATCCCATAGAATCCGGTTTTGATGAGCATTGAACTCATTATGCCGGATACATGGGAAGGGGCTGCAGGATGTGCCTGAGGGAGCCATGATGCCACTGGGAATACACCAGCTTTAAAGGCAAAGCCGATTAGTATCAGATACATCGGCAGCGGTTTCATTTGCTCAAAACCACTGAAATCGAAAGTGCCTGATTGAAGGTAAGCAATGGCAAAGCCTGCCAATAAAAAAGCCGCACCGATCTGCATGGTGATGAGGTAGTTTAGTCCAGCCTCAAGATTCTCTCGCTTTGAGAAGACTATGCAGAAGAATGAGGACAAGCTCATCAGTTCCCAAACCATCAAAAAGATCAGGCTGTGTCTCATCCACAATACTCCATGCATGGAAATGCCCATTATTCCCAGCCACACCAGATGTGAGCGCAGGGCAGGAGTGGGATGTTCTTTCAGATAATAGTGCCCATACAGCATTCCCAAGGGCAGCCCCAAGGAGAAGATTACACCAAAGAACGCCGAAAGCTTGTTCAAAGCTATACCTACATCGCCAACGGGCATTGGCATACTGAATATATAGTCCACAATGGAGCGAGAGAAAAGCACTTCCATATACTCATAGGCCAGAAATGCCGAACCCAATAACCATAAGATTACATAGTAGCCCGAACGCTTCCACAATGTGGGAATAAAGGCTAATAGCAACACAATAAATCCGATACTCATTGTCGCCCCATAATGGCAGTAATGCCATGTACGATGCTGAGCGGATGTGCCGGACATCCAGGAATGAACAGACATGCCTCCCAATGCTTCAAAAAAGCGCGGTCGATAGCGTCTGCACCTGTACAAATACCACCGCTAATGGCACACGCACCGCACAAGATCAGGTACTTTGGTTCTGGAATAGCTTGCCAGGTTTCAGACAATGCTGAAGACATGTTTTTGCTGATTGGACCAGTGAGGATAAGCGCATCTGCATGACGCGGAGAAGCAACAATCTCCACACCATAACGACAGATATCGAAATTCACGTTGTTTGATGCCGCCAATTCCATCTCGCAGGCATTGCAGCCCCCTGCAGACACGTTGCGCAGGGCAAATGAACGACGCATAGAACGGGGCAGGCGAAACTCGATCTTGGGAAGCACTTTTTGACCGGGAGCCATAATAAGCTTTTCCCTGCTGTCAGTTGCTAATTTGTTGTTGGGTGTGAAGTTGATCATATCTGGATGCTTTCTCTCGCAAAGACCACAAAACACACAGCGGCCAAGGTCTATTCCTTTTTCGCTGAAGGCTTTTGCGGGGCAAAGATCGTTGAGCAGTTGCAGATCAGCAGATTCTGCTAATTCTGGTACTCCGGGAAAGGCAGGATCCATGCTGACGGTCAAGGGATCGGGAATTGCCTGGTATCCGTGTCTGATCCGGGCTTTTAACAGGTTGAACATCAGAGGTCACTCCCACAATAGGAAAGGTCAAAACTCTTGTTACACAGCGGGAAATCCGATACTTGCTCTTGTTGTACTGCCATCGACAAAGCCAACCAATTCTGTGATGAAGGGTCGATAACTTTGTACCACATGGCTTTCTGAGCATCTTTACTCTTTGCTACATGCACGATTCTTCCCCGGGCTCCTTCTACGATTGATACAGCTATCTGATCCGCTTGCAGTTCGTTGACCTGAGATTGGCAGGGCGCAGATGGATCTGCATTCTCCAGCAGGTTCAATATGATTTGTAGGGATTGCATACACTCCAGGTATCTGAGGTGAGCTCGGGCATACACATCTCCAGAGCTCTCAGTTTGTACCAGAAAACCAGGATATTGCCACATAGGGAAATCCAATCGTGCATCTATCGGAATTCCGCAGGCTTTTGCAGTAATCCCGGTAAAACCAAACTGTAAAGCATCGTTTGCGATTACTTTGCCGGTATCATCAAAACGGGAAATAAGGCTGGAGGTAGCAAACATAGCTTCAGCAACATCATGGATCTGCTCGATGCAGTACTGCATTTCCGTTTTCAATTTTTTGATTACAGCTGCTTTGAGACCATAATTCACACCCCCGGGCCAAAGAGCGCGTTTACCAAATCGGCTGCCGCAAATGCTCAAAGTAGAATTGATCACAATGGTGCGCAGTGCAGCAAACAGGTTCTGTCCCATGATGTATGCTACATCACCTGCCAGAGCACTGAGTGTAGATAGATGCATTGCCACCCGCTCCAATTCCAATAGGATCACCCGCAAATCCTCTGCTTGGGTTTTGCAGCCCGAAAGCTCTTCCACGATCCTACAAAAAGCTGTGCCATGCCCGATTACAGTATCTCCTGCGATTGCCTCTACACAGAGCATTTTATCCGTAAGCGCTCCTTGACAAAACATGGAAAGAATTCCTCGGTGTTGCCATCCCAACTGGATTTCAAGATGCTCTACAATCTCACCTCGCATCAAGAAGCGAAAATGCCCGGGTTCGATTACTCCGGCATGAACTGGCCCCACACCAACTTCGTGGATCAATGCAGAATCGCTTTCCAAAAAAGGATAATCTTCGATGGCAGGCTTGCTGCCAACAGGATGTCTCACGCTTTTCAACCAGGGATGGTTTATGGGCAGGATGCCGTATTCCTCGTATAGTTCTCGTTCAAAGATGTGAAATGCGGGGAATTCCATGGAGAGTGAAGGATACCGGGAAGGTTCTGGAAACGGAGTGCAGCGCAGATGAAGTTCTTGAGCTTTACCCAATAGACAATAGATCAGCTTCTCAGAAGTGCCGAAAAAAGCTAAGGGCTGAAATCCAGCGAGCAAATCCTGCCTGATCTCAGTTAGAAACGCATCCAGACTCAATGGCTGGATAGCCTCACTTCGAAAAAGAAAGTCCATACTAAATCTATCTTGATATCTGAAACAGACTACGATCCCATTGCGCCCATCATGCCACTCACAAAACCCATGAGAGTACTAAAAAAAAGTATCCAGATAGCAATTCCTATAGCCACAAAGATCAATTGAGCAATAGCCCAATTCTTGCGATTGGGATTTTCCGTGTTTCCTGTAGCCCAAACGATAAGCATTATGATATTCACAATCGGAATTATCATAATCAAGAGAGTGATAACCCATTGACCAATGCTAAGCACCGGAGCTTGACTCTGTCCATAAGGCAAATTGCGGTAATCTTGTTCCATAAGGATCCTCCTAATAGCATTTTTTCAATCTTTGTAACTACGCTAATGATGTCAAGATAAACCTAATTTACTATCAGATCAATTTTCATTTATCTCTGTGAGCTATTGGTAGTTGCAGATCAGTAATTATGTTTGCAATACATTGATTTATTATAAGAGTTCTTTCTCAGCGTGTTAAGCAGTGTTGAACCTGATATTATCGTGTTATCATCGAGTGACCACTGCTTGATATCAGCTTGATATCTGCTTTGGTACGCTTTGAACTCTACGGGAGTGCAATATAATCTAATAACCCCGAATAATGCACTGGAGTTCAAGACACCTATGCTATCTATCTCTGTTAAAATAAGTTCAGGGGTAGCTTGGAATCGGGCAATGCATAGCATCCACTCCAGTTGATGAAGTCCATCTGACCATATAACATATAGGTATACAATAAGATACGTAAGGTCTAATGAACTCCATCGCATTACTTGGGATAAATACAGAGAGAAGTAAAGACAGGGAGAAAATGCCAGGATAATCGAGTAGATTTGCATAAAAAAAACTGGGAAATAGCTCCATGAAATTGTGACCTGCAGATGCATGAAACTATGATGGAGACTGTTCACTTTGACCTGATCTATTTCCAATGAGTTAGCGCATGAGTTAGGTGAAAAAGTGGGCGAAACGACTAAAATATGCTTTCGAAACCGAATTGACAAGAAGGCCAGTATGCCATCTTT
>JAQWBI010000079.1 GCA_028706475.1 Candidatus Cloacimonadota bacterium | reverse complement strand
TGACATCCTTGAAGCTCTGGTGTGATGAGCACCAAGCCAAACTTGAAGCCTTGCCTGCAGAGCGTAATGTTTATGACCTCTATCATGCCTTCTCAGCCACGATCACTGCCAAGATCAGCTCTTTGGGTATCCTCGATGAGTTCAAATGCCGAGGTGCCTTTGCCGGATTCTGGAACGATATCTTCAATGATCTGCGCAGTGTGGCAGCCAGCGGATGGAATGCCGAACTAATACCTGATGATGAAATCCTGCAAAGCCAATTCCCTGAGGTGATCAAAGAGCTTAATGACTGCATCGCCAAGCGGGATGAACTGGAAGCTCTCTTCTCTGAAGTGAATGATCTGGAAGAGGGTGCCTGGAATGAAGAAGAATACGAATTCTTTCCCAAAGGAGAACTGGCTGAAGTTAAGACGACCATTAAGAACCTGGGTGCTGAACTGAAAGAGCTGAATAAGGACATCAAGAACAAGACAAAACAGATCAAAGCCCTCAAGAAGAGCGGCGAAGCATATGGTGAGATAGAAAGGGCGTTAGAATCACTCCAAAAACCTGCATTGGAACTTGAACATCGGATTGCAGAACAGGAAGCTCGCATTGCCAAACATCTGGAGATAGAAAAGGAACTGAAAGAAAGCCGTAAGAAGATCAAGGAGATCAAGGAACTCAAAGAGCAACTGGTGGAACAGGCAAGAAGCAAGATCAGTGAAGCCGAGGCAAAAGAGTTGATCCTACAAAGATGGGAAGCAACCCTTTCCACGAAAGTTAACGAACATTTAATTCAGTATAGCAGAGACCTGAGATCTGCTCTTGAAAAGCTTTGGGACAAGTATGACCAACCCTTGCATAGGATTCTGCAAGAACGGGATAATGCTGTAACAGAACTAAGCAAGTATCTGAAGGAACTTGGATATGAGTGAGTGGAGAAAGAGTTACCTATGTCAACTAGCTGAAATTATCAAAGGTGATCAAGTAAATTCTGACACATTAGATCAAACTGGGAAGTATCCAGTTATAAATGGTGGCATTGAACCATCTGGGTATCTGGACAGGTGGAATAGGGAAAGGGAATCTATTACAATTAGCGAGGGCGGGAATTCATGCGGATATGTTTCATTGATGAAACAACGTTTTTGGAGTGGAGGTCACTGTTACACATTGAAAAATGTTCAAATAAGTAATTCATACCTATATCACTATCTTAAGTTCATCCAACAAGATATTATGAAACTTAGAGTAGGAAGTGGATTACCAAATATTCAGCGGAATGATATTGATGAGATAGAAGTATATTATCCCCTTGATGATCAAGAACAGATTAGAATAGCTATTATACTCAGCACAGTTGATGAAGTGATTGAAAAGACCGAAGCTGCTATAGATAAATACCAAGCCATCAAAGCCGGGATGATGCAAGACCTGTTCACTAGAGGCATTGACACTCAGACAGGCAAGTTGCGACCCACGATTGAGGAAGCTCCAGAACTCTATAAAGAATCAAAATTGGGATGGATACCAAAGGAATGGGATGTAACAGATTTTGACGATGTAATAAAGGAGTATTTTGATTTTCGAGGCAAAACACCTCTCAAGTTAGGGATGAATTGGGGCGGAGGGTCCATAAAAGCTATATCAGCTAATAACATTGAGCCTGGTTTCATAAATTTCAACAAGGAACACTACTTAGCAAGTGAAGATCTGTATAGAGCATGGATGAACCACGGAGACTGCTCTAAGGGAGATGTTGTAATGACGTCAGAAGCTCCACTTGGAGTAGTTGCTCAAATTCCAGATAATAATAAGTACATTCTCAGCCAAAGGGTCTTCTTATTCAAGGTAAAACCTTCTTCGATAACTAATGATTATCTATACTACTTGATGAATACCGATAGATTTCAAAATGACTTACAGAGACAATCAAGTGGATCTACAGTTACAGGTATACAACAAGCGAGATTGGCGAGAATACGGATGCAGTTGACAAGATCCTTAGAAGAACAACTGCATATCTCAAAGATACTGAAATCGATAGACTTAGGAATATCTGATAATAAAGAAATGCTGAGTAAATACAAGAATCTCAAACATGGTCTGATGGCAGACCTTCTAACCGGAAAAGTAAGAGTAAATCTAAATGATAATAAAGTGGAGAAAGGCTAATGTCTAAAATCGAGAATCACAAGTACACAATCTATCAGGCGTTTAATGAGTGTTTTTACAATGTCCCTGATTATCAGAGGGAGTATGTGTGGCAAGAGAAGGAAGTAGTCCGGCTATTGGATGATATTGTCGATGAGATGGACGGAAACAGCAAAACTGAATACTTTGTGGGAACCATAATAGTAACTCCCAGAGAATCAATCAATCAATTTGACGTGATAGATGGGCAACAGAGGCTCACAACCTTCTATCTGATCCTCTGTGCGATGAAAGCACTGTTTGACCTTAGAGGTGAAGAGAATGAAATCAATAGCCTGATATCATCAAGCAAGGTTTTAGACACCGGAAAAACAAAGAAGATACTAAAGCTTGAGCCAAGGTATGATGGTGCCTTCGAGATAATACAGTGCATCATCAAAGAAAATAGTGACTCTTTAACCACTGAGAAAGCAATCAAGGCATCGGGAATTAACACTTACGGTGCACTCAAGAATATCGTGAATGCCTATGGAACGGTGTATGACTATCTGAATGATAACTTTCCCGAAACTGACAAACTGCTCAAGTTTTGGGCATACCTCGCCAATCGGGTAGTCTTTATTCAGATATCCACAGAGATCAGCAGCGCCTTGAAGATATTCGAGACAATCAATGAAAGGGGTATTGGGCTTAATCCGATGGACTTGATGAAGAACCTGATCTTCAGGCAAGCGGATGCGGATGAGTTCTCCAAGCTCAAAGATGAATGGAAGAAGATCACGAAACCGCTTGAGGAAAGACAGGAAAAACCGCTGCGTTTTTTGCGCTATTATCTGATGTCGAACTATCCAATTGATAACAGCAGAAAAGACTACATTCTCAGAGAAGATGAGATTTATGATTGGCTGGTAGATGAAAAGAATGCCTCTCTTTGCGGATACAAGAAAGACCCCTTTGCTTTCGTTAAGCATCTGATTGACAATCTGAAGTGCTATTTGGCATACATAGATGGCAAGGATAAAGATGGCAAAGATAACGTTTATACAGATAACCTGAGAATGCTCTGCGGAGGTGCTTTCAGCTTGCACTACATTCTCATGCTTGCAGTTAGATCGCTGCAGATCGATCTGTTCAATCATTTCGTGAAAAAGCTTGAGATCTTCTTATTCTATTACATCTTTACCAAGACACCTACCAAAGAACTGGAAAGATACTTCGCACTGTGGGTGGGGGAACTGAGGGATATTACCAAACTCCCTGATCCTGATAGCCAGAAGACAGCGTTGGATGAGTTTATTGATAAACATTTTGTCCCTAATGTTCAAGCGAAACAAACTGAACTGGCAGCATTCCTAGGGACATACACATTGGGCACACTCCAATACTACAGATCAAAGTACTTCCTTGCAAAACTGACTCAGTATATAGAGCAGCATTTTGTCGGGATTGGAGACCCAAGAACTCTGAAGAACTTCATGGGATTCGAGATTGAGCATATCCTACCAGACAATCCGGAAAACGATTTGAAAGCGGACTTCTTATTGAAGAATCCTGGTAAAGATTATGAGCAGTATAAGATTAAGCTTGGGAACCTGACCTTGCTTCAGAAGCCTTTGAACATAGTGGCAAGCAACAACTTCTATGCCTTGAAAGCCCCTCTCTACAAAGATTGTGGAATCTACTTCACTCGTAGCTTGGTGGAGATGCCGACCATTGGTAATCAATCATCAGTGAACAGGATAAATCAATTTCTGAAAGTGTTTCCCGATTGGAATGCTGCTGCCATTGACGAGAGACAGCATTTGCTGATAAATCTGGCTTTAGAGGTTTGGAAGATATAAACTGGTGAGGAATAATGTCCGAATATAATAGCGTTGAACGTCCCTTCCTGGATAAGCTGCAGCAGCTTGGTTGGGAGGTAATAGATCAGGGAACCGGATTTACTCCCTATGATCCAAGTATCAGCAGGCGGGAAAGCTTCCGGGAGTATATCCTCGAGAATGAGTTTAGAGCTTCTCTGAAACGAATCAACCTGACTGAAGACGGCAGAAGCTGGCTGACGGATAAACAGCTTGAGGCGGTGCTAAGCGAGCTGACCA
>JAQWBI010000078.1 GCA_028706475.1 Candidatus Cloacimonadota bacterium | reverse complement strand
ATTTGAGGACATTTTATATTCCTCAGTTCTTATACTCTATCTAAGGCCAAGCGACCAACTACATTTTTTTTCATCTTCGTATCTCAGTCAAGTTCTTTTTCATAAATAGTCTACCTTGCTGTATGAGCGATTTTGGGATGGGAATAAGGGGGATGTCCATAAATATCCACATATTTCATAGCTAGTGTCATGTCAAGCTTGGCTCAGTAATGCAACAGCGACCGAAGGGAGCTTTTGAATCATACTCTTTCCCTTTGTTCTATGCAGTGTTGAAGCTGATATCAAGCCGTTATCATCCTGTGTTCACTCGATGATAACCCGATGATATCAGGTTCAAGTATCGATAAACCAGAGGAGGAATAAAGCTTTTGAACCGTTTGGTAGATTATCAGGCAAATTGGAGTATGGCAGCCCAGTAGAAAACGACATTCGTACCTTGACGAGTCAGTAGGATAATATAAGCGTTTTCATAAGGTAGCTTCCGTGTCCCCATAAATATGTGAAGCATTTATCTCGAATAATGCGATTGGGGTACATATGACCAGATGAATCTTATTGCATATTTGTTTACTATATGATCAAAATAGACTTCAATATCGGGTGTGGATTCTATGTATTGCCCGAAGTCCAAGCCACACCTTAACTTTTTACAGAGATAGAAAGCATAGGAACTCCGTACATTATTGTGGTTTGTATAAGGTAATCGAGTAGGGTGATGCTGGATGATCAAGTCCAGCATCATCCCTCTCACAGAACCGTGCGTACGGGTCTCGTACACGGCTCCTGATAATCCTTGTAATTACTCAACGTAGTTAAATAAAACACCGATCTTGATACTTGTTAAATCAAATAACTTCATCTCTTTGAACCACTTGTTGGGAAGAGCAAAACTCATATGGAAACAGGCAGAGTTTCTCCATCTCGTCATAGATATCTTCGGACATTCGCCTTTGAAGCCATTCCTGCGTAATTGTTTGTGGAAGGCTTTCCAGCTCTTCCATTCCCGCATCTTCTTCATCCGCAATCGCCTCCGTATCCATTCCAAACGCCCTTGATCTCATGTTGACTTCCCGCTGGTAAGGCGTCAGGACTTCTTTCAATCCATCGGCACAGAAAGTATTCTGGGCAAACCAAAAAAAGCCTTCGTAGTGAAGGCTCGTTCTTACCTTAATACTAGGGTTTATTTTATCTTGATTAATTTGGAAGAAACTGTGTTGCCATTCTGGTTTACTTTCAAGAAGTATATTCCAGTAGGGCATGTTTTGCCGGACTTGTCCGTGCCATTCCATACTACCACTTGACCAGGCTTGGATGAGTACTTACGAATCAATTGCCCGCGAAGGTTGTAGATACCGATATCAATCGGGGAAGCATCCTTGGATTCCGTTACCAGATTTACTTCATTCCGGAATGGGCTGGGATAAGCGTTCAATACCAGATTGGGAACAGAGATCAGATCTTCGACACTTGTGCCATACTGCTCCCAAGAGTAATCCATTCTACTGGTATCTGTCAAAGTATCGTACATGGGAACTTGCTCAATTTCGTAGCTTAGATTGCCGTTATCGTCGTAGAAATAGTTTATCCTATGTTCTGTGTACCAATTTTGGTTATCGTAGTATTCCACATTGTGCATAATTTTTTGCAGTTGGGAGTTATAAGTGATTTCCTCGTGGTTTTCCGGTATCCACTGCCCACCGTCCCAATAGAATATATCCAATTGAGTTATCAACCCCGGCAACATGAAGTTGTTATCGTTCATCATCATGATTGGTAAAGACTGAGACATATATTCAATGAACTCGGGACCAGTGGTTGTATCCTGGGCATGATACTGATACAGTTGCTTATTATTCGTTACCCAATTGACTGAATCCGCAGACGACACACTATGTTCTTCCATAACTCTTCCATTTTCATCACAAACAAAGGTAGTATGGAAATAAGGTGATTGACGATCATATTGTTCAGCTTCTTCCCAGCCATAAACTTCTACACAGCCCCCGTTCAGATATACCAGATGTATGCGGCTCATGGGAATCCAGACTCTGAGCCCCATCTCAGTTCTGTACATATACATGTGGGTTATGCGGTTCTGGTTATCAAATGTGGCCGTAAGTTTCAGGATCGGAAATAACATACCCTGTACATTCATACGGATTTCATTCTGAGTAATACGTCCCGCATTATTATAGCTTATATATGAAACCATTACGTTGGGAATCCAATCCCCAATACTCTCTTCCCAGCTATCCATGTGCATGGAATCAATCTGAGCGGTATTGTTTGAATTATAAAATGGACGAACCCTCATTTCTGGGATCCACTCGCTTCCTTCAGCATAGCTTTCAATCTGCTGAGACCAACGCCAGGCACGGGAAACGGGCATTACGTTGTTGTACGTGAACGGACTATCGAAGACACCGGCGAATATGATTACCGGTAGTAGTAGTACAAAAAAGGGTGTTATGATCTTCTTCATTTTTCGCCTCTCTCTTTTAATACTATATAGAATAACATCAATATACGCTGCCGTCAAGTTATTTCTTCTATTAACACAGATTCTATCCCACATCCATCGTTGTTTTCCCGCCAAATAAAGATATGGATGTTGCCAACCCTGAGAAAAGCCCTGCTTGCCTTATCCGTGCTACGCAATCAAAGAGCCTCTCAAAGACATCCTGAGCGGGGCTTGGGAGGAGTTCAAGTTGTGTTTGAGATGTGTAGAGGATATTAGACAGCTTGCCTGCTAAAAAGAATGTCTTGACTCGAATGACCGGGCAGAATTTTTGTAGGAAAAATCTGTTCCGAGGAGTGATAATGGAGAACATCTGCATAGGCATTGTGGGAAATATAGGCGTAGGCAAATCTACATTTATAGAAGCAGCCAGTACGGCACCGCTTAGTAAGACTCTTATCTCAGTATATCCCAAGGCTCATGGCACTGAAGGTGTGTATGCATTTCCGGAAAGGTTCAATCCCATTGTTCTGGATTCTTTCTATAAGGATCCTGTAGCAAATGCTTTTATGGCACAGATCGAGTTCTTCAACGGACGTTTGGATCGCCAGCGGCTAATACATTCATGCCGGGGTATCGTGCTGGAAGACCGGACCTTAGCAGAGGATTATCACATTTTCGGTAAAGCTCAGCGCATCCTTCAGAACATGTCTGAGCCGGAGTTTATCGCTTACCAGAGAACTTACAGGCTAATGACGGAACAGATAAAGGAACCAGACCTTTTAGTCTATTTCAGAGCTGATGTTCCAACGCTTTTAGATAGAATTAAAGAGCGTGGCCGCGAGAGCGAGCTGTCGATATCGGCAGATTATCTGAATCTGTTGAACAATTTATACGAAGACTTCATTGCCCACCACGTCAGTTGTCCCGTGCTGATAGTAGATGCTGATACCGCAATAGAAAAGTCCAAATGGCAGCGCCGTACCTTGAATCTGATTGCAGAACAAATCAAGTCCCTGGGGCTTCGCGTGTGCAGTCCCGGAATCAGTGAATGGGTATCTTTGCCGCAAACCGAGGCCACTCTGAAAGCAATTGATGCCGAACGCAACCTGGAGCAGTACCTGGCAGAACACCCAAAACTGATAGCCATTGCTGGAAACGTAGGTTTGGGAAAATCCACTCTCACTGCCATCATGGGACGCAGCCTGAAGATAAGCTGCCTCTACGAAAAGCCGGAAGAAAACCCTCTGTTGGAGAAGTTTTTGGGAAATAAAAAAGCCCATTGCTACGATCTGCAATTGCATTTTTTGGAGATGAGAGCCCAGCAAAGACGGCAGGGAAAGAGCGGCCAGATGAGCTATGTGAAAGATCGCTCCCTTCCCGAAGACCTTCTAGTATTTTGTAATCAGTTTCATGCAGATGGTTTGCTTACAGAGGATGAACTCGACAATCTGAGCACCCAATTCCAAACGGTAAACAGAGATCTCCCTTCCTCTGATCTGATAATCCTGTTGCATGGAAGCCCGTCTCTGGCTTGGGAACGAATTCAACAACGCGGCAGGGATATGGAGATCGAGGGCGGATGGCAGTTTTCAGAGATAAAGAATCTGAGTCGTTGGTACAAAGACTACTCTACAAACGTAGTAAAGCTTGGGTTTCATGATGGCCCAGTATTGGAGATCGATGTGGAGAAGCTTGACCTTACAAATCGAATTCACGTTGGCTATATCTTCGAAAGTGTGTTGGAAATCCTGAGCGCACAAGACTAGATTCTGATAGAAGACTGCGACCTCCGGTCGATTCACATGAAATCAGCTCCGCTGCTTATGTACTAATCTTTCCCAGTAGCCCATGTGATTGAGAGGCAGTAAAATAGCTTAAAATACTTCTTGACAAAAACACCTCGTATATTATTGTTGCTTTATGCTTTAGGCAAGGAATAACAACGAGGTGTTA
>JAQWBI010000077.1 GCA_028706475.1 Candidatus Cloacimonadota bacterium | reverse complement strand
TGCAAACCCCACAATTGCCAAAGGCAGGAAGATCTTCATGGTAACAGAGGTGCGGAACTTTAAATCCCGCTTTGGTACAAGCGTGCAGAACCTTGGTATTCTTCAGCACACTCGTGGCTTTGCCATTGATATAGACAGTTATCATCATTACTCCCAAGGCGTTTATTCTCGTTTGCCATTCTCCACAAGCCTTGATATTATGTCAAGCTTGGCGTTGGAGATTATCCCTGACTGCGAGTATTGGCAGATCAAATGGAACTCTGGAGACAGATGAAACCGACGATCTCAATTGGCTACAAAGATGTATACCCACGATGATTATCGCGAGGTTGATACCAGTACATAAACTGGACAGTTCCGCCTGTCTCCAGCTAATTGCTCAATATCCTATTCCCAATCCACTTTTTTAATCAGATGCTGAAATCTGTTCCACTTGGATGTCAGATGATGGTAGCGTCCAGCCACGATGCCCGGTGAAAGCCCCAACTCCTTGGCCAGAGCACACAAATCCTGATCCGATTTACTTTGCAATATCCGCTCGTTAAAAGAGGCAGGAATCAGATAATCGGCTGCAAACTGTTCAGCCTCCTCCTCATCGTTATTGGTGCTTTTGTTGCAACTGATATAGAGCCTTTTTTTGCTGTGGTGTAATATATGAGCAGCTTCATGGAACAAGGAAAACCAGAATATGTCCTCTGCTTTTCCCCTGGCACTAAGGATAATCAAAGCCTTGGTTGATGATAGCCATTTAGATACTCCATTAAAGTGTGCGCCTTTGAATAAAGGGACAAAGACCAAGGCCACACCTGCTTTTGCGAATAGTTCCTGCAGCTTGCTACCAAAGTCCTGAGGAGGATCAATGATCATAGCTTTTGCCTCCTTCAGAGCTTCCCGGAAAGCCTTTGTATTATATGGCAATACCTTCTGGGTTTCAGCGTCTTTGATCCCCATCTCCACGTAGGTGGCAGCCATCAGGGGCGATGTGCTATAAGCCACACTATCTCTGGCACTGGCCATCAGCCGGGAAACATCCTTTTCGAAAGTCTCTTTGGAGCTGGTGCGGAAAAATGCAAACACTTCCCTGGCCTGCGCTATGGGATCTTTAGTTATGTGGATATACCCCCTTTCTGCTAAGACCTTGAGGGGAAACTGCTTGAGCCAAGCGGAGTATTCAACCTTCCGTTTACGCTCCTCGATCAACTTGATTTGTTGCTGATACTGGGCTTCCAGTTTAACCCAAAACTCATTTGATACACCTGTAACCAACTCCAACTTCTGTGCTGTTTCGTGTGTAATCTTTTGCTCTCCTTTGATGATGCGTACCAGGCTCTGCTCCGTCATTCCCATCCTGGACGCAAACTCAGCCTGAGTCATATCCAGACTCTCAATCGTGTCCTGAAGAGTTTCTCCAGGGATTACAGCATAATCCGGAGTGAACTCATATCGCTTTCTCATCCTTCCCTCTCCTTAGTGATAATCCACTATACCCAATATCATGATGGCTACTATTTGGCTCAAGTCCAAGCTGCCATCTGCCTTTTTTTGCAATTCCCTGCAATCCGGCACAAGTATCAAGCGCTTCGGATGTTCCAGATCTACTGCAAACTTTCCATCTAAGTTCCCGGTCAATGGGTGCAATCTTGTGCAGAGTGGCACTTGACTCATATCGCTTGCTGCATTTAATTCCCATAATCTGCGCTTAATCAGCTTCGCGCATTTTGGACCATAGCTTCGCACCATCTCTTTCTCACTCGATAAAAGCTTCATAAGCTTCTTTGTGGTAAAACTAATCTGCATGTCCTATCCTGTCAAGTAGTTTTTATTAACATGCCACGTTAATGATTTTCTCCCAGCCTGATGCCCATCGCATTGCCAATACAGCATTACATCTCACCCCTTCATCTGGCGAATGATTTCCACGGTCTTTACGCTCACGGTGCAGACCCGCATCAGGAGCTCGATCACCTGTTCCTTGTAATCGGCAAAGCGGTAGGTATTGAAGCGTTCGGCGATGGTGGGATCCTTGGGTTTCTTTTCCTTGTATTGGTCCAATATCCATTCCAAGGCACTGCGATTGCCCAGCTTATATTCCCAGGCGCTATCCGGTATGCCGGTAAGGCTGCTATCCTCGTCCAATACAATCGTTCCATGCTCTTTATCTGCTTTCAGCTTGGCTTTGGGGATGCTGCCATCCTCACGGGCAAGAGCGTCCCAGCGGGTAAGCGGATAGGGATCGACCGTTTCAAAGCCAATGTGCAAATCCATGAGCTCTTTACCCCAAGCCACCCACTGCCAAAAATCCTCATAGAAGGGGATGCGGGGTAAACTACGTTTGAGATTCTGCTCATACTTTTGGCGATAGGCCGGATTGTGCAACGCGCCATACACATAGTGGAAAATGTCCTCTTTGCCGATGTTTTGA
The DNA here is from genome assembly GCA_028706475.1 of Candidatus Cloacimonadota bacterium. Classification (NCBI taxonomy): domain Bacteria; kingdom Pseudomonadati; phylum Candidatus Cloacimonadota; species Candidatus Cloacimonadota bacterium. The sequence goes on along the minus strand of JAQWBI010000077.1, from coordinate 2,033 downwards.
TCCTCATAATGTTCGCGGAACTGTGCCATAGCCCAGTCTGTGATGTTGTCATTGCGAGTGCCATCCTGAGAGTAGGTGTAGAGGGGAAGACATTGAGAATCGCCTATGAAATGGAGGTCACACAGCCTGTTCGAACCAAGAACTGAGAAGTCTCTTGACCCCATGCAGTTAACAGCTATGAGATTGTTAGCATCAGAGCCTGTCGGAAAAAACAACGGCATTTGATACCTCATCTCGTTGAGCTCCTGGCTGTAATATAGTACCTTAACCACATATGGCCTGTAATTGCATGGCTGAATCTGCTCGGGTTTAAGCTGATATTGAACACCCTTCATTAAGTCTTTTTTGACTGCTCTTGTCCATTTGATTTCGTTCTTATCGATATCAGCCCTGTTTGAAGCATTATTGTATGTGTCAATTAGAGTTGCAACCTTATTCACGAGAATCGAAGTTTCATAGTCATAAACCCATTCATCTCTATTAGTTACAAGACCTAAGGAATACATGGAGAATACTGCGTTTTGATTTGATCCAAGTTTCACACTCTTATCAGCAACCGGCATCAACTCCTCCCAATCATTATCAGTGAGGTTGATCCAGTTGTTATTCTTATCCGGTTCGATGTGAGTAAAGGGGATGTCTTTGAGCGCGTTAGAGCAGAGCCACTGCAGTTTATCGTCTTTGCGCCATTCATCCTGCATCGTGAAATATGAGATACGGCACTGCTTGTTTACGCGTGGGTGCAAGCGCACCAGGAACATGATTGCGACTCCGGTTTGGATGCCAAAGACGTTGTTCGCGGTTCCCGATATTTTGGGATTTTGGCGCACATCGCTTCTGGTATCGATGATGTAGGCAAAGTCAAACTCATCGGACACAATCTTGCGGAAGCCATCAAAAGTACGGCTATCGATAAAAGAACGGTTTGTGATATAAGCGATTACTCCATTCTGATCCAGCCTGTCCATCGCCCAGCGATAGAACCTGGCATACATATCATAGACCTTGGTTTTTTGGGCGGTGCTGTGTTTGATATAGGTGTCTTTGATGCGTTTATCGATCTTGGGGTAGGCGCGGTTTTTATTGTTCTCGTTTTCATTCATCTGGTTGGCATTATAGGGTGGATTGCCGATGATCACGGAGATTTTGCGTTCGTTCTGGCGTTTGATGCGTTCGGCGTTTTCGTCCGTAACGCTGAAGATATCTTGCTCCCCGCCTTCGCGTACATTCACGTAGTTATCCAGGGTATCCACAAAGCATAGGTTTTCAAATTCCGCGTAGCTCTGCATCTTCTGTTTGTAGGTAAATTCGATGTTGAGATTGGCGATGTAATAGGGTAGGATTTCCACTTCATTGGCATGGAGTTCGTGGCGATATTTATATTCCAGCTTGTCAGACGCGATGTGATCGATGATATCGCAGATGAAGGTTCCGGTGCCGGTGGCGGGATCAAGGATTTCCACTTCGTGGTCTTCCAGCATCTTGCCAAAGTGTTTGTGCAGCAGGTAGTCTGTGCTGTGGATCATGAAGCGCACGATCTCATTGGGAGTATAGACCACGCCCAGGCGGTCTGCCTTTTTGGAATTGTAGCTTTTATAAAATGTTTCATAGACCACCTTGAGGAACTTCTGTTTTTCGTGATGGTCGGCAATTTGCGCAGCGCGGGCATTGATCGTATCATAATAATGCTTTATTGTAGCCAGGCTTTGGTGACGTAAATCTCTGCTGAAGAAGGTATTCACCAGCTTTTCCAGTTCGCGGGCAATGTTATTTTCCTGATGGAAGTAGGGCTCATCAAAGATGGTATTGAAGATATCCGCAGTAAGGATATGCTGGATCACCATTTCGCGGATGTCTTCTTTGGTGATGGCGGGGTTCACCACATCCCGCAAGAGTTCCAGAAAGGAATCCCGGTTGGAGCAATACTTCTTGTTGCTTTCTGCCTCGCGGATGATCAGCTCGCGGAGGGCTTCGGTTACGATGGGCACATCCCGCTTAAAGAGTTCAATGGCCTGGCGAAATTCACGTACTTC
>JAQWBI010000076.1 GCA_028706475.1 Candidatus Cloacimonadota bacterium | reverse complement strand
AAATAGTATCAACCCTCCATAATACACAGCCCCGGATGCTAATTACGGGGCTTGTTTACTTTTACGCAGCAAAGTGGAAGCGCCGTCTCTCTCGCCTCTCTGTACTTTGAGCAGTGCCGAAGCAGATATCAAGGTGTTATCATGCTGTCGTCACTCGATGATCACCCGATGATATCCCGATCGGCACAGCTCGAAATTCACAGTGTGACATCTGTTAATATCCCATATTTCAATGAGATCAACCAGTGAATTCTGTTGACAAGTTCTAAAGCTAATTTATGCTTGAATCTCTGATTTGGGATAAAAGGAAGAACTATGAAAAAATACATAATTCATTCGGCTGATATTCTCAGTTTTGATCCTCAAAAACCCTATCTGACGGATCACGCTCTGATGGTGGAGAATGGCAGGATCGCCAGGATCGCACCATATTCGGAGCTGAAAGATGAGAATTGTGAACACATCGATGCTTCGGGCAAGATTCTAATGCCTGGCCTGATCAATGCCCACCATCACTTCTATTCCACCTTCGTGACGGGATTGGGAAAAGCATCGCCCTCCAAAGATTTCAACGAAGTATTGAACAATCTCTGGTGGCGGCTGGATAAACAACTGATGCTGCGCGATACCTACATCAGCGCTGAGATATCGGCCATCAACTCCATCCGCAAAGGAACAACCACCATCATCGACCATCACGCCTCTCCCTACCACATTACCGGATCTCTTTCCGAGATTGGTAAAGCAGTCAAAGATATTGGCCTGAGGGCAAGCCTCTGTTATGAAGTATCCGATCGAGACGGTATCCAGCGCAGAGATGAAGGCATCGATGAGAACCTGAGTTTTATCCAAGACTATAGTGGAGATACTGATCCTCAATTGAAAGCATTGTTCGGGATGCATGCCGCCTTCACGCTGAGTGACGAGAGTTTGGATAAAATCGCCAGTTTAGTGGCCGAGACGTCTTGCGGCACCCATATCCATGTGGCGGAAGCCCAAAGCGATCAGCGCTACAATATCGAGCATTATGGTAAACGTGTAGTGGAGCGTCTGCGGGATTTTGGGCTCATCAACAATCGCAGTATACTGGCGCATGGCGTACACCTGAATCCCAAAGAAATGATGATCGTAGCTGATCTGGGAGCGGCGATTGTCACCAATCCGCAATCGAATCTGAACAACGCTGTGGGTATTGCCGATGTGTGTAAAATGAGCGAATTGGGCATCAAAGTAGGACTGGGAACGGATGCTATGACGGTGAATATGCTGGAAGAACTGCGCGTGGGATTGTGGGCTCAGCATCTCAAGCAGGAAAATCCCAGTGCCGGCTTTATGGAGATGGCCTCTACCCTGCTTTTTAGTAATCCTGCAATCGCGCAGAAGTACTGGGGAAAAGGTCATGGAACACTATGCGAAGGCGCAAATGCGGATATGATCCTGGTGGATTACGATCCCCACACACCGCTAAATGCCGAAACCTGGATTGGCCATGTGATCTATGGCATTTCACAAGCTCGAGTGGATGCTACCATTGTGGGCGGAGAATTCCTGATGTGGGACAATGAACTGCTTCTGGGCGTGGATGAGCAAGAATTACGCGCCGAAAGCAGAGCTCTTGCCGCTTCACTTTGGGATAGATTTTAGTGATCTAAGTGGAGGATATTATGTACAAAAGAATTCTAAACAAAGCCAATGCTTATCAAGAAGAAACCGTACGCTTCCTGATGGATATGGTGCGCATTCCGGCCTTTTCCACCAAAGAAAAGGATGTGATAGAGTGTATCAGGAATGAGATGGAAAGCGCAGGATTTGATGAAGTCAAGATTGATCCTCTGGGTAATGTGATCGGTCGCATAGGCAACGGACCCAAAGTGATAGCTTTTGATGCCCATGTAGATACCGTGTATCCTGGAGACCTCAGTTTGTGGGACTTCGATCCCTATGATGCTCACATCAAAGGCGGCAAAGTGTGGGGTAGAGGAACTGTGGATCAGGAAGGTGGGATGGCAAGCATGCTCACTGCTGCGCGCATCATCAAAGATATGAATCTTCAGGAAGGTTTTACGCTCTACTTTACAGGTACTGTGATGGAAGAGGATTGTGACGGACTCTGTTGGCAATACATCATCAATGAAGACAAGATAAAGCCGGATCTGGTTGTGATTACGGAGCCTACGAATATGAATATCTATCGCGGCCATCGGGGACGCATGGAGATGCAGGTGCATGTGAAAGGGCTTTCCTGCCACGGCTCCGCTCCGGAACGCGGTGATAATGCCATTTACAAGATATCACGGATAGCACTGGAGATCGAAAAGCTGCATGAACGCTTGCATACAGACGATTTTCTGGGCAAAGGCTCGGTGGCGGTTACGGAAGTGTATTTTACCGGACCTTCACAGTGCGCCGTGCCGGATAGCGCCCGCATCCATCTGGATCGCCGCCTTACATGGGGCGAGACCAAGGAAAGTGCGGTAGGCGAAGTGAGAGAGGCTTGTATCCTGGCCGGTCATCCGGATTCCCACATAGAAGTGTTGATGTATGAAGAAGCGGCATATACCGGCTTGGTGTATCCCACCGAGAAGTATTATCCCACTTGGGTCACTCCGGAAGACTCACCTTGGGTACAAGCAGCCGCAAAAGCTTACGAACAGACCCTTTACCGCAGCGCTAAGATCGATAAATGGACTTTTTCTACCAACGGTGTCGCAATCGCTGGCATGCACAAGATCCCCTGCATCGGCTTGGGACCCGGAAATGAAGTGTATGCCCATGCGCCTAATGAGGCCACTCCCATCGAACACCTAAATGAAGCGGCTGCTTTCTACGCGGCATTGATCTATCAATTGAAACAATGACATACTTCACAAATTATCGATGTACAGAATGTGGAAGAGAATATCCTCCAGATGATCTCATCTATCTGTGCCCTGATTGCGCCAAGGATTACAAGGCCGGCATGCCCTTACCCGGAATTCTGGAATGCGTGTACGATTATGACGCAGTAGCCAGGGCTTGGGCAGAATTTACCATCGCTTTCCCGGATGCGCATGAAGCGAAGCGTATGGATGATATCTGTGAGATACTCTGTCCTCTGGATAAAGAGTATTTTCCCAATCTGCCAGTGGGCAGGACGCCCCTGGTCTGCAGTCAGAGCCTGGCGGGAGAAGCGCTGTATCTGAAATTTGACGGTCTCAACCCTTCGGGATCGTTCAAAGACCGTGCTTCACACTTGGTGGTGGCCGAAGCCAAACGACTGGGAATCAGAGAGATTGTGACTGCATCCACGGGGAATGCAGCGTCGTCTTTGGCAGCTATCTGCGCAGCTGCAGGTCTCAAAGCAGTGATCTTTGCTCCAGCGGCTGCACCGCAAGCAAAGCTGGTTCAGATCAAAGTACATGGGGCGAAGTTGAATCTGGTGGAGGGCAGCTACGACGATGCCTTTGTAGCGGCCTTAAATTACGGGAAAGAACACGATTGTCTGAACCGCAACACTGCCTACCATCCCTTTACCATAGAAGGAAAGAAGAGTGCGGGGTTGGAACTCTTTGTACAGATGGAGACTCTGCCGGATTATATCTTTGTGCCCACCGGAGATGGCGTGATTCTCTCCGGAATGGCAAAGGCATTTTACGACCTTCACAAAGCTGGTCTGATCAGTAAACAGCCTGCATTGGTGGCGGCTCAGGCAGAGAGCTCGGACGCCATCTGCTCATATTGGGAAAGTGGTGTATATGCTGATGCTCATCAACCCAGCACTATAGCAGATTCAATCTCGGTAAAAACTCCGTCAGCAGCTCACTTAGCCGTCAAAGCACTCCATAATAGCAGTGGGTTTGGAGTAAGGGTATCCGATGAGGAGATTCTGGCAGCACAAATGATGTTGGCAGAACGTAGCGGGATTTTCTGTGAGCCTTCTTCTGCAGCGACACTGGCGGCATACTTCAGCTGTAGAGAACAGGGAAAGATCGCAGATAAATCAAGTGTGGTACTGATGCTTACCGGGCATGGACTAAAGGATATTCAGGCGGTGAAATTTGACGCATGAGCAGGTTTATCACGATTTTCATGTGCATGTGGGAGAACGCATTGGCGGATATCAGCTCCGGGACGGATTTAAGGAACTAAACCTGCTGCGGAGGCCGGAACATGCTTCTCAAGGAGTGCCTTTGGGCTCTGTGGGCGTATTTGTAAGCGAAGAGCCAGGGCAAAGTCTGAAAGACAAATATGAATCCATGCGGGAACATGCTGCAGCAGAATTTGAAGGAGAGGTGTTTTGGCACTTAAGCCCCGTAAAGACCAAAGCGGAGGATGTGATCCCGCTTTTGGGAAAGCACAGCGATCTCAAGCTGTATAGCACCTATCGCGAGGCCGGGCTTTACAGCTCCTATGAAGCGATCGAACACTGGATGCTGGCTTCGGAAGCAACCAAGACCAGGATACTGGTGCATTGCGAGGATGATGCCACCTTGCAGGAATACTCACAGATACAT
>JAQWBI010000075.1 GCA_028706475.1 Candidatus Cloacimonadota bacterium | reverse complement strand
AACCGATGTCTTGAATATCTGCATCAATCAAATCATCCAATATAAACGAAGACCCAGTATTGAAGAACGACGAGACCAATGGCAAATCAAAATTAGGCTCAATTAAAAAAATGGGGGAATGCCAGATGTTTTTTTCTCTTGACATAAAACCTAAGGTCATGAATTTGAGTGCATTATTACATTTATGCGATATCAATACGATAGGACATAGGAAGAACTTCAAGGAGTACAAACATGACAAAAGCTGATCTTGTAAAGGAAATATCGGAAAATACCGGTATCATCCGTAAGGACGTTGCCGTGGTGGTTGATGCCCTATTCCAGGGAATCAAGGACCTTTTGGCCGCTGGTCATCACATTGAGATTCGTGGTTTTGGCACCTTCCGTCTCAAAACCCGTAAACCCCGCGTGGGCCGCAATCCCAAGACCGATGAAAAAGTACCTGTACCGGAACGTACCGTTCCCACCTTCAAATTTTCGCGTGAGTTCAAAAACAGCGTAGTTGACCTCAAAATCAAGAACTAGGGAGGCAATATGCCTTGCGGAAAGAAGAAGAAACGTCATAAAATCGCCACTCACAAGCGGAAAAAACGCTTGCGCAAGAATCGTCATAAAAAGAACAAATAAGGTATAATGGGCCGTTTCGATTGAGACGGCCTTTTTATTTGGGCAGTTTACCAATATATTGAGTCTGGCATTGGAAATTTCAGATTGACATTTTTTCGCAATACTTTAGTTATGTTTACAAAGTAATATTAGGAATAAAAATAAATGCTGGAACGTCAAAATCACCCCTTTCAGCCCTATATTCCCACAGATGCCCTGGCCCTGATAATCGGCACAGCACCTCCGTGGCAGTTTTGTGTGGAGGATCAAGGGAACCTGCGAGAGGGTGAAATAGCCTTTTTCTACGGCTCCATCCACAATCTGTTTTGGTACATTATAAAAGCGGTCTTCGAACCGGACAATCCCCGCTGGCCGAGGACGCAGTTACAGTGCGAGAACTTCCTGAAGCGGCAGCGTCTGGCTGTGGGAGATATCCTGCAAAGCTTTGTCCGCCAAGACCGTAAAGCATCGGACGATCATCTCTCGGAATTCACTTTCAACCGGGGATTGCTTTCAAAGCTGCAGTCTTCATCTCACAGCATTCGATACCTGTATTTTACCAGCCATTTCGCCCATGAGCTATTTCTGAAAGCGCTGAAGAAGCATAGATACATATATCGGATTCATGGAGAAGACAGGCAAAACAAAAGCTACTTGATTACTCTGCAAAAGAAACACAAAACCTATCAATACACCTGCTACATATTGAATTCCCCGTCTCCCCGCATCAACAGATCTCTAGCGGAGATGATCGCGGATTACAGCCAGAAGTTTGCAGCCATCAAAACTAATAATGAGATCGCAAAGTGCGAAGAGACGCCAAAGACTTACTGATGCTTTGCCGCGGGTATCGCATCAATTATCAGAGAAAGGATAGATGAATCTGCCCGGATATTGCCTATGATTGTGTTTAGTTCTGATACCACAATCACTATTGCGGGCAAGAACGATATACATGGATCAGATTGATGAAGGAAAGATCATGATAGAACCAAGAGAGGCGCCGGATTCGAAAAATTATTGGGACCCTGAAAGATCTATGATCATCAGAAAGGTAAAAGAAGAAGACCTCGCCGCTATCGCCAGATGCCACATCCAGAGCTGGCGAGAGACATATCCCGGCATCATGCCCAAAGAAAAGCTCGATGCTCTAAATATCCCTGCAAGCATGCGTAATTGGCAATATACCCTGGATCAGAGACAGGTATTCCTGGTAGCTACAGTATCCGGCACAGTGTGCGGGTTTGCATCAGGGGGTGAAAACCGTAGTAATCCGGATAGCGAAACTGGCATTGGGGATACTTGCAGTGCAGAATTGGGTGCCTTGTATCTATTAAAAAAGCACCAGGGATTGGGGATCGGAAGGGCGCTATTTGACGGCTTCTGCAAAGAAGTATTGGATCGCGGTCATCACAGTATGGTGGTATGGGTGGCCGAAAAGAATATTTCTTGCGGATTTTACGCTCATATGGGCGGTGAGCAGGTGGATAGGAAGATATTGAAAGTAATCATTACTGATGTCCCTGTCATCGCTTACCGCTATTCGTACGAGCTTTTGCAACAGCATGCCGCAAATGCACAACTCAGCCTTGATTGATAAGCCTGTTTTGATCCTGATAGGCGGAGCACCGGGTGTGGGAAAAACCACCCTGGCGGCTTCACTGAACCAGGTTCTGCCCAGCAGCGTTTGGCTGGATGGAGACGATCTCTGGCGCATGGATCCCTTCATTGTGAATGATGCTACAAAAAAAATGGTACTACGGCACATCAGCTATGTACTGTCGTCTTTGCTTAGAGAGGATTTTCAGTATGTGATCTTCTCGTGGGTGATGCATGAAAAGAGCATTCGGAAGCAGGTGCTATCTTCACTGGATACAGATTGTTATCGCCTGATAAATATATGCCTTACCTGCAGCGACAGGGAACTGCTGAAACGCATTACTGCATCACCTGCAAAACGAAATACTGAGCTTGCTCTTGACCGGCTTGCGACATCTATTGCAGAGTATCCCAACAACCTGGATACCACGTCGATGAGCCCACAAGAAGTTTTGGAACATGCCCAAAACCTGATTGGCACAATAGCTTTGTAAGTAGATATACCTGATAGCCTTATCCACAAGTGGATTTGTCCGGGAATTTGATGCGAAGGCAATCCCGATATAAGGGCAACCTGTACCGGTAAGATGCCCATAACTCCGCATCACTCTTGTCTTTACAAAAGTCTGCAGGAGATTGATGGATTCGATGTAGAAGGACATCCCAGGCAGGAGCAAGCCACAATACACTTTTAGACCTCAGAAAATCTCGATTCTCGGTCATTTCCACAACTCCTCCCCCGCAAGCTATCAATCCACTGTAGCTATAAACTGAAGAGAGGGATCCGGCATCATACTCACCGGTCCCTCTCAATATCTCGCTTTCCTTCTCACGAAAAGAAAGCCATCCATTTTTTGTTACATAATCGCTAATGCTCTGTCCCTGCTTTGCACAAAACAGGTCATCGGTATCCCAGGCAGGTATTTTCCAAGACACAGACAGCTTCCGTGCCAAAGTGCTCTTCCCCGCACCACTGAAACCGATTATGTATAACAGCATCTACAATCTGGCGCTTACGTCCTTTTCAACTTTCTCACTTAATGTGCGGCACTTGTCCAGGAGTTCTTCCGCTTCTGCAAGAGTGCTTTTGCGGAAGTTTTCGTCCGTGATGCCGGAGATATTGATACGGATATTGAAGTATGCGGCTTTGGCTGCAGCAAGACCAACTAAAGCTGCTACGCCAGCATCGGAGAGTGCGTTCACGTTTCCGATCTGGCATACTTTATCTGCCAACTGAATTGCTTCCAGAGAAATCCTCAGACTTTCCAGGGGAGCGATGATGGCACCTTGAGTGCATTTCTCGATCTGTTGATCCCGATAGGCAATCTCTTCATCCGTCTTTTTGGGCAGGCGCATAGCATCCATCATGGCATAGAAGGCATTGGTATCCACATCTATACAGTGCATGGCGCGTTCTTTGATGCTCTGACCCAAGGGGGCATATTCCAGGGCCATGTTTTGCACTTTCTCATAACCCTTTTTATCTATGGTGAGGTTTGAGACCATTGCAGAGAGTGCACCGCTCATTGATGCGCATAGTGCGGCAACTGATCCGCCACCGGGAGCGGGAGCGTCTGTAGAAAGCAGGTCGCAAAAGCCTTCCACCGTCATTGCGCTTAGGCGATTGCTATCCTGAATCGCATACTCAATCACTTTTCTATTCAGATCAAATGGCGCTAATTCAGCCAAACCCATAGATTGGATGGCGGTTTCCATGATCATCTTTTCGGGAATTCCGGTGGATTCGTTCATCTTGGAGAGGTAGTATTTTCCGCTTTCCAAGAGTGCTGCTTTGGGGATAAGGCCCACCAGTTCACTTCCGGTTACCTGAATTCCCATCTCACCAGCCAGTTCACGCACTTTATCCAATACTTTATGAGGAGGCGTAACCTTGTAGTTGGTAAGGTTTATGCTGATCTGAGCGCGATTGTAGCCATCGATGTACCAACCCACTGCTTTACAATGCGTAAAGAGACCGGGCTCCATAATTTTGTTACCATTCTCGTCTTTCAGCATCTTGCCGTCTTTGCTCCGTGCTGCTTTGCCGCTTTCGCGGATGGTAAGGGCTATTTCGTGGGCTTTCTTTTTGTCTCTGGTATTCAGATTGATATTGTAGGCAATCAGGAACTCCCTGGCGGAAATGGCTGTAGCTCCGCTTTTAGCGTTGAATACATGGGGGCCAAAATCCGGTTTCCAGGCTGGATCGTTGGCTTTCTGCGGCAAGGCTTCATATTCACCAGAGCGCACATTGGCCAGGTTCTTCCATTCAGGTTTTGTGGCCGCGTTTTCGTAGAGATAAACG
>JAQWBI010000074.1 GCA_028706475.1 Candidatus Cloacimonadota bacterium | reverse complement strand
ATATCGATATCGATAGTTTCAATTATGGACACTAAACGTCCTTTTTAAGCGTACCCGAGGTATATGTATCAATGTGTTACGATTCCAATATGACAAATTTGGAGTTTTTTCTGCTCAACTTCGGTTATCTATATGTCGGACAGCTCTGGGACAAATCCTGTAAATCAGCTACTGGTAAGGCATACGGGTACACGAGATGCATCGGGGGAAAGGGTAGTATACTTCATACCTGCTGTTCTCGGCTATCTCGATTAGTAACGGATCGCAGCATATGGGAGAGTGCAAAAAATAGAATCCCCTCTTGACATAAAGGCTGAGGCAATTTATTCTGATTCCATAGAAAAGAAATGGAGTTTGCAATGTTTCCCATCAGTTTTGGCAGCGATAATCATAGCGGGATTCACTTCACCGTATTCTCCGCACTGCAAAAGGTAAATACCGGCTTTTGCCCCGCCTATGGCGACGATCCTCTCACTCACGACATCATCCGGGAATTGGAAGCGCTGTTTGGCGGTGAATGCGAGGCCACCCTGGTGATGACGGGTACCGGCGCCAATGTGGTAGCCTTGCAATCCCTGATTCGTTCTTTCAATGCCATCATCTGCGCCGAAAGCGCTCACATCAATGTGGATGAATGCGGAGCCGTGCAAAAGTGCAGTCAAGCTCGCTTGAGCCCCATCAAAACAAAGGATGGCAAGCTTAGCCCGGAATTGATTGCCCCCCGCCTGTTGGGAAATCGCGATCAGCATCACTCCCAGTTCAAAATAGTATCCATCTCCCAAAGTACCGAGTATGGCACTCTCTACAGTGTGGAAGAAATTATGGCGCTGGCAGATTTTGCCCACGCCCACAATATGCTGCTCCACATCGATGGTGCCAGATTGGCAAATGCCGCTGCTGCGCTGGAAGTGGATCTGAAAACCATGACCAAGGATGCTGGAGCGGATATTGTAAGCTTCGGGGGAACTAAAAACGGCCTGCTTTTTGGCGAAGCAATCATCAGCTTCCGTCCCGATCTCAGCTCCGAAATCCGTTTTTACCGCAAACAGTGCAATCAGCTCTTTTCCAAAATGCGCTTTATCTCCGCTCAATTTCAGGCGTATCTGGACAAAGATTTGTGGCTCAAAAACGCTCAACACGCCAATGCCATGGCGCGTTTACTGGCTCAAAGGCTGGCAGAAATCAAACAGATAAAGATCACCCAAAAAGTATATGTAAATTCTGTTTTTGCCATTATACCCAAAGCCTGGCTGCTGCCTCTACAAGAAAAATATATGTTCTATACATGGGATGAAGCGCGAAACGAAGTTCGTCTGATGTGCTCCTTCAACACTCTGGAAGAACACATCGAGGATCTCATTGCCACCATTCGTGAACTGATTGCATCCTGAGCATAATATCCCACTTGACATATAGGTAATTTCGTTTATACTGTTATCACAGTTGTGGATGTATCCATTACCACAATAGCATAACCTGGCTTATCTCTGATATAGATAAAGCGACAGCCATAGGTTGGATGTACCGGGATAGCTACTACAACTGAACAACACGATAAAGGAGATAACATGAAAATACTTATACTTTTTTACTCAACCTACGGACACATTTATCAGATGGCTGAGGCTGTGAAAGAGGGCGCCAAAAGCGTAGAAAACGTGGAAGTAGTACTCAAGCGGGTACCAGAAACCCTTGGCGATGATATCCTGGCAAAGATTGGTGCCAAAGAAGCCCAGAAAGCCTTTGAACACATCCCCGTAGCTGACCCCATGGAACTTGCGGATTACGATGCAATCATCTTTGGAGTACCCACCAGATTTGGCATGATGGCATCGCAGATGAAGGCTTTTTTAGATGGCACCGGCGGATTGTGGGCAAAAGGAGCCTTGGTAGGGAAAATAGGCAGCGTATTTATCTCTACTGGTACTCAGCATGGAGGACAGGAAGCTACAATACTTAGTTTCCACACGGTACTATTGCATCATGGCATGCTCGTAGCGGGTCTGCCATACAGTTTTACCGGACAATCCACTATGGAAGAAATCAGTGGTGGTACTCCTTATGGCGCTAGCGTAATAGCCGGCACGGATGGTAGCAAAGCACCGAATAAGTACGAACTGGACGGAGCTCGTTACCAAGGTCGTCATGTGGCGGAATTACTTGCCAGAATGAAATAATCGTCTCATACTACGTATATGGGGGGCGGAGTAATTCGTCCCCATTTTCGTTTATACTGTATCGTAGCATTCCGATGCTACGTCATCTTTGTCCGGAAGATCAGAATCCTTGCTGGAGGGACTTGATTACATCATTACTAATGTTTTGCAACATTTGCTCCATTTGCATTTTATTCATGAGATGAAGCACTAATATAGGTTTTTTGCTGACACACAAGCAAATAGGGCGTTTTTTATACAATACTACTGAGTAGATCGCAAATTCACAAAATACAATCCCTAGCAAAGCGTTGTTCGCAAAGAACAACCTCGACGTGCTTTTTTCTAAGAACATAGGAAAAGAAACTCAATGAAGTAGAAACTTTTCAACAATCTCGTGAGATATTAGAAGAAATGGCAGAGAAAGTGATTGACAAATTATCTCATAGTGATTCATCCTCTTTCAAAAACGTATAGAGGTTTTATCATGAAGAAATGTATGCTAGTATTCTTCCTGATACCAATGATTGTGATCGTTGCTTTATTCATAGGATGCTCAGGTAAGGCAACAAGTAATGCAACTCAAATTAAGAGTGCCGATCTTGAACAAATCTGCTGTGACCATGATATGATTTTGAGCTATCTTAAGGAAAACATGGTGTTTAGCGGTACTGAGGGCGACTCCTTAGTGTTTTATGAGGAACTTTCACAAGCTATTGACATGGCCTCGGAAAAATTCTCGGCTTATTTCAATATCGACGCAGATGTATTGTATGCTAATTGTATGCTTGCTTATGAGCCATTTAGAATATTGGATAGTAACGTAGATTATGTTCCTGCTAATTTCGTGAAGTATGACCTCAGTAAGTCTAACCTTTCTTCGAAAGATCAACAATTGATATCTGCTATTACAGAAATGTATGAGAAAGGAGAACAGTCAGAGGATATATATGAAATGTTGAACACATATAAAGAATATCCCGATTTGTCACAACCAATGAAAGGGTTTGTAGCAATCCTACTTCATGAATGGTCTCCAGATATGAAAGGACCATTTTTAACGGGATTTTGTGATGCCTTAGGATATGCTATTGGTGCCGGGGCTTGCCCCAATCCTATCGGTGCTTTCGTAATAGGACCCGTTGTTGCAGGAAGCGCTTCGCTGATAGCACATCATTTCTGAGGACATCTAATCTTTTAATCTGATTTAGCCATGAAGGAGATTGATAATGACCGAATTTCAATTTAATATGATTGCTCTCCCGCTGATTTATGCTCCATTTGCTTATGGTATTTATGCATCCATAGCATTTTACCGGAAGATACGTTTGGATGATGTAGAGTCATGGAAAAAAGCTTGTATCACAACCAATTTATCAGCACATGAATTTATCTTGATATCGCAGAATCTTTGTGCTAATAAAGGATACCAACTTATGGACATCAGCATAGTATCAAATGAACTCGTAAAGGTTGTTATCAAAGAAAACCCATCACTATGGTGGTGGAATGGCCAGATTTACTATATCGAATACAAGGCAGTAGAAAGGCCAGAGGTAGTTTTGTATGCAAGGGGTTGTGTTTTTAAGAAGAACTTGAATCTTTCCAGCTACAAGAATACACTATACTCCTTTATGAGAATATGAAGTAGTTTTTGATGACTGCAAGGAAATCCACCTCTAGAATGAGGCATTGCTTTGTAAAGTAATGCCTCAATTGTGAAAAGAATTCCAGAAAATATGAGATATTGACCCGCAGTGATTGTTATCAGGTACAAAGTGACGCTAAGCAAAGCAGAGCGAGATGATCTCGAAAACATTGTTAATAAGGGTACACGACCTGTTTCGAGAGTGAAGGATGCTATGATTTTACTCAGTTGTGATGAAGGTAATCAATCTACTGTGTACCCCAACAGAGTGATTAGTGACATCACCCGTGTGAGCATGAAGACCATCGACAGGGTGAAGAAGAAGTTTGTTGAAGGTTTCGATGTTGTGATGAATCCTGGGAAATCCAGGAGACTGTACGTAAAGAAGTTCGACGGTGAACTTGATGCACATTTGGTCGCTCTTTGTTGCAGTAAAGCTCCAGATGGCTACGCCAAATGGTCTCTCCGTTTATTGGCTGACAAGATGGTTGAACTGCAGTATGTTGACGATATATCGCATGAGAGTATCCGACAGATTCTAAAAAAAACAAACTTAAGCCTTGGAAGAGGGAAGGATGGGTTATTCCACCGAAGCATTGCGGTGAGTTTGTCGTCCGGATGGTAGCTAAGCACCGAATAAGTACGAACTGGACGGGACTCGTTACCAAGGTCGTCATGTGGCGGAATTACTTGCCCGAATGAAACAATCGTCTCATACCACGTATAGGGGGGCGGAGTAATTCGTCGCCATTTTTTTTATACCGTATCGTAGCATTCCGATGCTACGTCTCTCTTTATACTCGGGAACTATACTTCTATGATTGTATTCACCCAGTAGACTATCCAGATATGAAGCTGTTATCATCGTGTTATCATCGAGTGAACACTGGATGATAACGGCTTTATATCGAGTTCGGCACTAGGTTATGTGCACTGGTTGAACTTTCCGCTACGCTTCGCTATAAACGTATCTCCACCAGCTAACCATTGTTTTTCTTGACATATAGCTGGAACCCAAAAAAATGGCATCTTAGAGAGGTTTTAGAGAATATATGTGTTTGAGAACCAAGATAACTATAGC
>JAQWBI010000073.1 GCA_028706475.1 Candidatus Cloacimonadota bacterium | reverse complement strand
AAAACTCCACCTCCTTTATCCCATAGGCTGGATTAACCATCGTTCTGTATGACAATAACTTATCCATCGTTCTCCTCTGTACTATCTTCAACGGACTTGCCTGTATACTTAAAAGGGTGACTCTCCACACAACTAAAATCAGGAAACATCAAGCTGTCACATCCATCTCTTCCCCTCTTCATGGCGTTAATCATGTCTTAATCATCCCTTAATCAAGTATTAATAATTAACGCTTGATTAAGGCTTGATGAACAAGTGATTAAGAGCTACAAGAGAGGGAGAAAAGGAGTTGGACATATATGTTACTGTATATCAATGATTAATCTTTCCTACACCTAAGTGCTTGAAAATATGTGTTTACACACAAAAAGTGCAAATCAGAATGATCGTACCTGATCTGGTATCGTAGTATCTCTTTATATAGCGTGCTTCTCAGTCTACAATCGGCAGCCAGCACTCAACAAGATGGATCTAAGGTTGAAGGCGTTCCGCCATCCGGAATCACCTAAATTATCCAAACCTATGGTAAAACGAAGATCGAATACAAATTCATCTGTACCCAAACCAAAACCAAAGAGGTCTTTCAGGGCAAAACCAGTGCCAAAAACCAGATCAGTCTTGAAGTCTTTCAATTTGTCGCAACCGTTCTCCTTGCGAGTATAGCTGTAAGATACAGAAGGATCTGGGTTAGATATCACATTGGTCAAATCATCCATGCTTTCTTCCAAGGAGTTGAAGCCGCCGTAGGATTGCAGAGATTGATAAATTAGGTAAGAAAAGGACGGCCCGGCGTAGATAAATGCACCTTGGTATTGTTGCTGTTCTTGTTCTTCAGGAAGCACTTGATTGAAGCTGATCAACAATGGTACTGTGATGTAATCTACAGTAGTCTCTATACGCCCGCCCAGAGTGTCTCCAAATGCAGCAGCCAGGATTGGATTGCTGGTATTCGGAACACTGTCATCGAAATGTTGGTTGAATACATATCTGTGCCATACAACTTCAGTTCCCATACGAATGGAGCTGGTTTTGTGAAAAAGGCGAGTACTGGCGTAGAGTCCTGCATTCTGAGAGAGGCCGTAGTCCTTGTCGGAAGAGTGTACCTGGATGTTTCCATAGTCAGAAACCGAAGCAGCATGTTCCTGAATATCAAATGACGTTTCGTAGTCACTATTGGCACCATGAATGGAGGACAAACCTATTCCATATTTGATACCCCAGTTAAAATCTGCTGCTCCCAAAAAGCTAAGTGATGACATCAGTAATAAAGCAACTAACAAAGCCCTAATCATTTAAACTCCTTGCACAAGTTCTAAGATGCTTTTAAGAAATTATTATCAAATCACCGGGTTTCCGCATGCAGAACCCTGATAGTTACAGATAAAGGGACGGGTCAGGGATTGTCAAGGAATATTTTGCAGTTGTTTTTTTAGCTTGCCAAATAGCTGTCCTCAAAAAAGATGGCGAAAACACATAGGAGTTATCATGATAACGAAAGATAATAAGCTCAATACAGAAGAACACGTACACGATTGTAACTGTGAAGGTGGGGATTGTAATTGCGACGGAGGAGATTGTGATTGCGGCAACGATGCCGACATCATCACACTGGATATGGAAGACGGCAGCAAGAAGGATTTTATGGTTTTAGATATCCTTCAGGAAGAAGGTCAAAACTACATCGCTCTCTCTGAAGTGGGAGCAATGGAGTACGATATCCTGCGTTTTGAAGAACAGGATGACAATCTGGAACTAAGCATTATCGAAGACGATGATGAGTACAACCGTATTGCCGAAATCTTCAATGAGCGTTTTTCTTCCATGGATACAGACGAAGAAATGGAAGCTGAATAAACATATTTACTTTACAAGAATAAAGCCGGTCCCATAAAGGATCGGCTTTCAATATTACGAAGTATTTCTAATCTAAAACAGGCAAGAAGATACCGATAATAGAGGCAATCAGCAACAAGCCTGCAGGTGCTAAATACATCCATATACTCAAACTCTGTTTCCGCTCACTGTCTCCCAGGCACATTGAGAGTCCCACACGCATGATTCCCCAAGAGACAATTGTCAACAGCAGCATCAGTAAGGCAAAGAGCAGATAAGAGCCATTATTCAGCAATGCAGTGGCGATCAGAAACTTACTGATAAACAGAGGTGAGGGGGGCAAGCCAATTATCATTACTGAGCATAATAACCAGAGCCAGGCGCTAATCGGATTAGTGGTAAGCATCCCACTTATTTTCTCGTGATTCTTGTCATGATATATGGCCAGGACATTGCCAGAGCAAAGGAAGAATGCCGATTTGATGATTGAATGACCGAGGATATGTAGATAAGCCCCATAATGTGCCAATGCTCCGGCTCCGAAAGCGATCATGATCAAGCCCATGTTTTCCACGGATGAATACGCTAAAAGACGCTTATAATCCTTTGTTTTCAGCACAAACACTGCAGCAATAAATACAGAAAGGAAGCCCATCAGCAGGTACAATTCCTTGGCCAAATCTGCCATTCCGCTTTGTTGCATCAATTTGTTCATGCGCAGGATGGGGATGAGCGCGATATTGAGTAGAGCTCCTGAAAGTAAGGCGGATATGGGTGCAGGGGCTTCGGAATGTGCATCAGGTAACCAGAAATGCAAGGGAGCCAAGCCGATCTTTGTACCAAAACCGATCAGAATAAATACAAAAGAAATCTTCAGCCAGAACGGAGAAAGCTTGCTTGCATCAATGTGGGATATCAAAAGAGTGGCTTCTCCTGGTTGAGCAATCACCAAGAGCAGAATGCCGGCAAAGGCGAGGGCAATACCTACGCTGCAGATAAAAAGGTACTTCCAGGCAGCTTCCAAAGAACTTTTCTTGTTTGAATAACTGATCAGCATAGCCGAACTGATGGTAGTAGCTTCCACAAATATCCATATCAACCCTAAGTCTTTGGCCATTGTGGCTCCATCCATAGCCATTACAAAGATCATCAGAAAGATGGAGTGAATCCGGTAGTCTTTGATAGCCGTACTATCTTGCATGCCCAACCGGTAAAAAGCTATTGCGGAATACAGTACAGAGAGGATCAGATAGATAAACAAGCCCAGATCGTCCATGCCGGACAAACTACCTCGGTTTACATAGGCATGAATGCCCAAGCCAGTATGCAACAGGGCATGCAGAAGTATCAGGATGTCCATCCTTCGCCGGGAAGAGATGAATATACAGATCAAGCCGGCAAGAACGGGGTATGCAAACAAAATTATGGTATTCATCACTCCTCCTTCAAGCTTTGCGGGCTTTCTGTATCATCGAAGGTAGAACGGATACGCTTGATGAAGAGTACTGCGATAAGTACCGACAGAATCAGGTCCAGAGACACGCCCAAGCTAACAATATAGGGTAGATGACTGCCAGCAGACAGCGATAACATGAAAATGCCGTTTTCCATGATCAGATAACCCATTAGGTGAGTGATGAGTTTCTTGTTTGCAATAATGATGAATATCCCTTTGAGGATTGTGGCAAAAGCGATACCAAACTCAAGCGGGGAAAGATTGAGGCTCCAGAATGGGGCAGCTGCGGACAGAGCGAAACTGAGCAAGAATATCAGGCTCATCAGTGCCAGAGAAAAAAAGTTCGACACCGAAGCTTCCACTTCCCTTCGAATCTGGTTGTGTTTAATGGTATCATCGATGAACCAGGGAATAAGGAACGCTTTGAAGACAAGAGTTTCCAACGCAATGAGACTGAAGCTGATCCAGTTCAATTGAGTGGTTTTCAGCAAAGTGATGGCAAACAGTATCACTCCCTGAAGTACCAGGATTTTGATGATCGTCCCCAACATATTTGTAACGGAAGCCCAAAGCAGGCTGAGTCCGAAGATTACGACAAGGATTTCCACCATCACCAGGCTCCCATATATCTTGCCAGACGCATAGCCAGGCTAAGCAAAGCAATGCATAAAGGTAATAAAACCAGTTCCAGATTACGGTTCATCCTAAAACGAGCCATCAAAGATTCCAATACTCCTACAAGCACGTATATGGCCAGCATTAGCGCAAGATACCACCATACAGCGATTTGTGGCGGCAGAATCAAACGACTGATGAGAGACGCATAGATGAACATCTTCAGGGCGGCTGTATAGTGAATCACTGCTAGGTTGAAACCGCTGAAATCCAAGATCATTACTTCATGAATCATGGTGAGTTCCAGATGAGTGGCAGGGTCGTCAAAGGGGACTCTGGAGCTTTCCACCAATAGCATGATAAACAAGGCAATTGCCAGAGATGCTGCTGCAAGTGTAGCCCAAATACTAGAATGGAAGATGCTTTGCTGAGCAAAGGACTCTGCAGTGCTACCAGCACCTGAGCTAAAGATGAGAGCGGCAACGACCAGAAAGAAAGCAGGCTCAAGAAACGCTGTAAAACTAAGCTCACGGCTAGTTCCCATTCCCTGAAAACTACTCCCGCTATCCATCGCTGCTAGCGCCATAATTCCTTTGGCAAGGCTCAGCAAGTAAACAATCAAGATATAGTCACCCCGGAAACTGAGGAGAGTGTTGTTTGAGAGAAAAGGAACAAACATAGCTGCTACGAATGTGACGGCCAGAGCCAATAGCGGAGCAAATCTGCTGATTTGTGTGGCATGATTACTATAGATTTCGTCTTTTCGCAGCAGTTTCCAAAAATCCCAGCTACTTTGCAATATTGGTTTGCCTTTACGGCCAACCATTATTGCTTTCACTTTAGAAATCAGACCCATAAACAGCAAGGGAAGGAAGATTACACAGAGAGCGTTGATCATCTGAACCCCACTACCCATACCAAAAGAATAACAAGGAAGCCCAAAGCCCAAGCAATGTAGCTATTGGTTTTTCCGTTGTGAATCCCTGCGAAGAGGAGCAAGAAATTGCTGATGATGCGGCTCACTGGACGCACCACCAAGTTCCATACTGCATCGGGATGTTCTTCATTATATTCGATTTTCTGCGGGAAAGGGTGTTCAGCTTTTACCCGGGTAGTTGTTTTATACATAAAGGGTTTCAGAAAATATGCCAAAGGTTGGATGTAGGTCATGGAACTGGATTGCATTTTGGGCTTCACCTTGGGGTAAGCGCAAGCCCAGGTAGTACCTGTCTTCTCTTTTACGCACAGTCTTCTAACAACGAAAAACAAAGCAAACATAGCAATAATGATCAAATATACAGAGCTGATCTGTGTCGCCTGCTGCTGCAATCCGGCATATATCTGCATGTCCAGATCAAACCAACGAAGCAGGGGTTTTATAAAGCGTAATGCGATTCCCGGAACAATACCCGTGAGCAGGATTGCCACGCTAAGGAAGAAGACAGATAGTCTGGCGCCGATTTTGAGTTCTTTTGCATTTTCAGCTTTTTGGCTTCGAGGTGCACCCAGGAAGGCAACGGCATAAATGCGAATAAAAGCGATCAAGGCCAAAGCGCCTATGAAGGCCAAGGCCACCAGGATCAATAACGCAGGTAAGAGATGCTTTATAGAGGGAATTTGCATGGCTTCCATAGCGGCTCTGAAGATAGTAAATTCGCTAAAGAAACCATTGGTGAGGGGAAGAGCGGATATGGCAAAGATGCCGATGAGCGTCATAGCCCCAGTGTATGGCATTCGCTTTGCCAAAGCTCCCATTTCGTCTATATCCAAAGTAC
>JAQWBI010000072.1 GCA_028706475.1 Candidatus Cloacimonadota bacterium | reverse complement strand
TAATTCCGACAAGTTCTCGAATCGTGAGATCAAATAGTACTTGTATGAGCAATGGAAATCTGACAACTAACAACTCATTACTGACAACTGGTAACTCGCAACTGACAACTGGCAAACCCGGTGTAATCATCATCGAGGGTCACGTCCAAGGCTTAGCCAATACCAGGTTACTCGGGAAAAGAGGCATTCCAGTAATCGTGGTTGATAAAGATGATTGTGTAGCGCGCTACTCAAGGTATTGCAAGGCGTATTACAAGTGCCCAGATTACTTAGGTGATGATTTTGCCGATTTCCTTTTGAGGCTCCATAAAGCATTTAACTTGCAGGATTGGCTACTGCTGCCCTCAAATGATCACGCAGTACATACCATTGCCAGGAACAAAGATAGACTCAGCAAATGCTATAAAGTTGTGACCGAAGATCTGGATGTTATTGAAAAAATCTATAACAAAAGGAAACTGCTTGAGATAGCAGATAAGGCTGGTATACCAATCCCGGCAACGGTAATGCCGGAACATGAGAATCCTACACAGGTTGAGCTAAGATATCCTATCTTGATTAAAGGTAATCAGGGGCTTAGCTTTTACAAGCGCTTTAAGCATAAGGCTCTTATGCTTGCATCTCCAAAAGATTTGGAACGAGTATGGGATACAACGCTCTCCGGTGCAGCTCCTCATGAATACTTCATCCAGGAAGTGATACCTTATGATCATAAGACAGTTTCTGTTACGGTATTTGCGGAGAAAGGTAATGTTCATGCATACTGGATGGGCGTTAAACTGCGGGAGCACCCGGTAACATTCGGTACAGCAACTTGCTGTCAAAGCGTGTTTGAAGAGGATTTGCTTGAGCAAAGCACGAAGCTGATGCAAGAACTAAATTACACAGGTGTCTGCGAGATAGAATGGCTTCGGGATAGCAGGGATGGCCTCCCTAAGCTGATTGAGATTAATGCTCGAACTTGGCTCTGGGTAGGTCTGGCCGCAAAATGTGGCGTTGACTATCCAAACATGATTTACGATTATGTGCATTCAGGCAGATTGCCTTCTGCAAGCAAATATGCCGTTGGAACTATATGGCTTAACTTATACACAGACACAGTTTACTCCATACTCCGGATCATAAAGAGAATTGATAGCCCAAAGACTGTTTTAGGGTCTTACAGAAGATTTACTGAAGCTACATGGTACTGGAAGGATCCGATTCCATTCTTCAAGTATGCGCTACTAATGGGGAGATTCATAAAGACCAGATGATTCCATATTATAGTCCCCATTTTGGTATTCTGGACTTGATTAAGACATTGGTATGTTTCAATGCTGAAGCCAAATTGGCAGATAAGTTCAGAACTCTGACAGGTAAGAAGCATATTCTTTTCACTTCTTCATGCAGGAGCGCTCTATATCTAGCATACAAAGCCATTGGGAAAAGAGGGATGGTTCATACCAGCCCTCTTACTTGTAAGGTTGCTCTTTTGCCAATTATTGCATCAGAAAACAAGATATTCTTTCATGATGTGAAGCAGAACGATTGGACACTTGATCCGAACGCGGTAAAAGCTGGAATACGTAAGGAAAGCATAGCCATTCAAGCTATACATTTTGGTGGATTCCCCTGTGATATGCACGCCCTGAGGCAGATCGCGGATGAGTATAACCTTGTGCTAATTGAAGATTGTGCTCAAGGCTATGGCTCAAGCTATGATGGTGTTGCTGCCGGACAAATGGGGGATATATCTTGTTTTACATTAACTAAGAACCTTTTCAGTTTGGGTGGCGGTGTTTTCGCTACAAATAATAAAGAATGGTATCTGAGGGCAAAGGAATTGCAGCAAGGTTTCGGAAACGAAAACAGGATAAAGATTGTATATAGAGTTATAATGGCTTTGCTAACAACATATCGTGCAAGGCCATTATTAGAGATGCTGTATCAGTTCATAAAAAAAAGGGTAAAGGATCTAGATGCTGTTGACGAACTGAATGTACTGGAAAAGGAGCTTACCAAGCCGGCCAAGTTATACTTGAAGAGTTGCTGGTCTAGATGGAGCACAATTCAAGCCCTTGTTGAGATTAGGAAAGAAGCCGCCAAGTCTTTGTTGAATGAAGTGGGTGTATCTAGTGAATTGAAACAAAGCAATCCATTATCTGAATCATCGTACACCAAACTATTTGTATTGTCGAGAAAGGGTTCACAGGAAAGCATCCAAGAATTGAATGAACAAGGTATTGAAGCAATGCATCTAGAGCATAAGCATTTGGTGAAATACCAAGCTAAGCTATTGTCTTATGCTGATTCAAATCTCCCAAGTTATTATCTGAAAGCATATGAAAACATACACGATAGATTACTAAGTTTACCGGTGGCAGAAGATACTCTCAATAAAAGCAAACACTTACAGTTAATTAACGCTATGAGAATGATTAATGAATAAGACAATATGGTTCGACATTACCAATACTCCTCATATAAACTTTTTTAAGCCCATTATCATGAGGTTGCGGGAAGACTATAAGCTCATCTATTCGCTGAAGGACTTCGCTGAGACAGTTCCCTTATTTGAGAAAGATATCCAGGAAAAATACGTCTTGATTGGAACACATAAGGGTAAGAAGAAGTTTAGCAAAGTGCTGGGGATGCTATCACGCATTAGTAAATTGAACTCAAGCATCTCCCATTTTGATATTAAGATTTCTATTGGTGGCGATTCTTCAAACTACTTAGCCAAGATTCGTAGAAAGAAGTCTATAACTTTTGATGACAATGAAACATCTTTCAATAGAAGGTATAGTCTCTTTACAGATATGGCTTTCTGGCCCAAGGCAATTCCTCAAGCTGAGCTTGCAAGACAAGGTTTTAAGCGGAATAAGCTATATCAGTATGATGGCTTCAAAGAAGACATTTACGTGGCTGATTATCATCCAGACGACAACTTCAGCAATAGTCTCCCTTTCGAACACTATGTGGTTGTTCGTCCCGAAAACTTACAAGCAAATTACATAGACAATGATTCCGCAAAACCAATCACACCTAAATTGCTTCAGGCTCTATCGAAAGCGGGTTACAACATATTGTACCTGCCAAGGTATGCCGTGGACAAGGCTTATGCAGAGGGAGTCAAGAATATCTACATTCCTAATAAGCCCATCAATGGCTTGGATGCATGCTATTATTCCGAGGGAGTATTGACCGGGGCGGGTACTTTTGCGCGGGAAGCAGCATGTCTGGGAGTGCCTTCTTTTTCTTTTTTTGCCGGGAAGTCATTACTGGCTGTCGACAAAGCCATGATCAGAGATGGCAAGATGTTCTTTTCCAGAGATGTGTCAGAGCTGATGGCACGGTTGAAAACAAGTAATCGAACCGATGTGGATTTGAATAGATCTAAAGTGGTTCAGGAAGAAGTAATAACGAAACTGAAAGAGGTTATCGAAGCTTGATAAAACAGATACATTTGATTGTAGGCGCCCGTCCGAATTTCATGAAGATGGCACCGCTTTACAAGGCGCTCAAAGAACGAAGAGATAGATATACGCCAGCCTTGATTCATACCGGGCAGCATTATGACGAAAAGATGTCCAAACTCTTTTTTGAGGACTTGGACATGCCGGAACCAGATGCATATTTACAGGTTGGGTCCGGGACTCATGGGCAGCAAACTGCGCGCATTATTGAGCGCTACGAAGAATACATCCTTTCCGGAAACAGACCTGATCTGGTGATCGTGGCCGGTGATGTGAACTCTACGATCGCTTGTGCACTGGTAGCAAAGAAGCTGCATATTCCTGTAGCCCATCTGGAAGCAGGCTTACGTAGCTTTGATGAAAGAATGCCGGAAGAAATAAACCGAGTTCTTACCGATAGGATATCAGATCTGCTTCTTACGCCGTCAGAGGATGGGGATGCTAATCTCCTGAAAGAAGGGGTTCCTGCTGAGAAGATTCATTTGGTGGGCAATATAATGATTGATTCCCTTGTGGAACATCGGGTCAAGGCAGATAGTTCAGAGGTAATGAGTGAGTTAGGTCTCTGTGATCATGAGCCCTATGTGTTGGTTACTTTGCATCGACCATCAAATGTGGATGAAGTGAGTGGTTTGGAAATGCTTTTAAATGCCTTTAGTGAGATAGGGAAGCAAATCAGGATCATATTCCCTATGCATCCCAGGACTAGTAAGAACATCGAACGGCTTGGCTTAAGTTCCAAACTGGCTGAGATTCCCAATCTTACTATCACTGAACCCATCGGTTATCTGGATTTCATGAAGTTACAGATGAACGCTAAGTTTATTCTTACTGATTCTGGCGGAATCCAGGAGGAATCAACCTTCTTTGGAGTTCCATGCCTTACGCTTAGAGAAAACACAGAACGCCCGATTACTATCACCGAAGGTACGAATCAATTAGTTCCGCTTGATAGCGAGAGTATTGTTCAGTATTCCATGACGATTCTACGGGGCGAGGTGAAGAAGGGAACTATACCTAAGTATTGGGATGGGAATACGGCGGAGAGAGTAGTGAAGGTGTTGGATAAGTGGTTTGGGTTTTGCCACCGAGAACACTGAATACACCGAATGGGTTTGAAGGATTGATTTCATGATATATGAGAAAGCGCTTAGTGATGGTGTGATTGGGTGTGCTATCACAGTTCATAAGGAGATCGGAGAAGGATGCCTGGAAAAGGTATACGAAAAGGCATTGTGTGTTGAGTTTGATTATCAGGGAATAAAGTATAGAACTCAAGTGCCACTTCCTGTGATCTACCGAGGTCAGATTGTTGGTGATTATATTGCTGATTTGATTGTTGAGGGAAAGATACTGCTGGAACTCAAGGCATGCAGTAGTATTGTTCCCGTGCATGAAGCTCAATTGATAAACTATCTGAAGTTAAGTGGTCTTAAAGTTGGTTACATACTAAATTTTGGCTATCCTGGAGCACTCAAATTCAAAAGGCTGGTACGATGATTCGGCGTCTTCGGTGTTTTCAGTGGCTATTGATTTAGTGGATCGAGATTTTACGGTACAGAAGTATTGCGAGTTGCTGGACGCCTTGATCCTAGCAGGCTATGAGTTTCAGACATTCAGAGATTATCTGAAGAACCCTTTGGAAAAAGTGGTGATCTTGCGGCATGACGTGGATAAGAAGCCGGGGAATTCACTGCGCTTTGCGGAGATCGAGCATGAGAAAGGACTTAGGGCTTCTTACTTCTTCCGTGTAGTTCCGGAATCGTTGCATGTGGATAAGCTGCTGGCGATCAAGGCCTTGGGGCATGAGATCGGCTATCATTATGAGGATATGGATCCCGCTAAGGGTGATCCCGAAAAGGCGATAAAAAGCTTTGTGCAGAATCTTGAGAAGCTGAGAAAGCTGGCACCCATTGATACGATTTGTATGCATGGCAGTCCACTTTCCAAGTATGATAATAAAGACCTCTGGCAGCACTATGATTATCATGAGTATGGGATCATCGGCGAACCTTATTTTGATCTGGACTATAGTAAAATCTTTTACATCACTGATACGGGTAGGAAGTGGAATAATCGGGATGCGAGCATCCGGGATAAGGTGGAAAGCCCCTTTGAGATTGAGGTGAGGAGTACTCAGCACTTCATTGAGCTGATTAAAGCGGGGAAGATGCCGGAAAAGATGATGATCAATACGCATCCGCAGCGGTGGAATGATGAGTGGGTGCCGTGGGTGGTGGAGCTGGTTTCTCAAACAGTGAAGAACCGAGTTAAGCGAATGTTGGCACGCAGAAAGAAATAGTTTTGGCGTTTTGGCGTTTTGGCGATTTGACGTTTTGACGATTTGACGATTTGGCGTTTTGGCGATTTGACGATTTGGCGTTTGGACGATTTGGCGATTTGAGGATATGGAGATATGAAGAGTTTTAAGGATTTGGATGTTTGGAATAAGGGGATTGATTTTGTGGCAGAGATAAGTGGTTTCACGCAGATACCGCAGATAAAAGCGCTGA
>JAQWBI010000071.1 GCA_028706475.1 Candidatus Cloacimonadota bacterium | reverse complement strand
TTGCCAGATTCGCTTCACGCATATTGGCACCAATCGACGTTCCTGAGCGCAACAACTGCTTGGATAACACGTATTCCCTTTTCTCATCAACAAGAATCTTGTAGGTCTGCACAATCTCCAGCGCAAACTCAAATGTCTTATCCAATATCAAATTACTCTTCATTCTTCATTCTTCATTCTTCATTCTTCATTCTTCATTAACCAGCTTGAGCAAATATTCCCCATAGCCACTCTTGCGGATAGGTTCGGCAAGTTTGCCGAGCTGATCTTTATCGATAAAGCCTTTACGATAAGCGATTTCTTCGATACAGGAGATTTTGAGACCTTGACGGCTTTGGATTACTTCCACAAACTGGGATGCCTGCATCAGCGATTCAAAGGTTCCTGTATCCAGCCAGGCAGTTCCGCGACCAATCTCCATTACTCTTAGCTTGCCTTGCTCCAGGTAAACTCTATTGACATCGGTGATTTCATATTCACCACGAGCTGAGGGCTTGATCTCGTGAGCGACCTTGATCACACTATTATCATAATAGTACAAGCCGGGGACTGCGTAATGAGACTTAGGTTGCTTCGGCTTTTCTTCGATACTGATTGCCTTGAGGTTCTCATCAAACTCGACTACACCATAACGCTGAGGATCATGTACCGGATAGGCCGTAATGATCGCGCCATCCGGATTGGTGCATTTTTGGAGGCGGTTGGCAAGATCAGCTCCGTAGAAGATGTTATCACCCAAGATCAGGCAAACATCATCCTTACCCACAAAATCAGCGCCAATCACAAAGGCTTGAGCCAGGCCATTTGGCACTTCCTGTGCCTTGTATTCAAAGCTCATCCCTAGTTGGCTACCATCGCCCAACAGCTTGATGAAGCCCGCCTGATCTTCCGGAGTGGTTATGATCAACACTTCCCTTATCCCGGATAGCATCAGGGTAGATAGCGGGTAATAGATCATGGGTTTGTCATAAACCGGCATGAGCTGCTTACTGACAGATATGGTTAAGGGGTGGAGGCGAGTACCGGCACCGCCGGCGAGTATAATACCTTTCACAGCGCCTCCGGCGATGTGAATTGAGGATTGAAAATTGAGAATTGAGAATTACTTGGCGTTCTCAGCATTGCTCTGTCCCTTTGTAGTTTTGATGATAGCAGTAAGGATTTTTTATGATTACTTGGGCTTCGTTATGGATGGTATGTTTGTTTTCTATGTAGTCGGCGGCCATCAAAAGCCGAATCCAATATTCAGTTTCTCTTGCTTCTTTAAGCGCAATGGAAAGTTTATGGATAAAATCTGCTCGGGATTGCGCTTCTATAGCTTCATTTACGTTGGCTCCAATAGAGGTTCCGGATCGCAGCAACTGCTTTGACATGATATACTCATTCTTATTCTTGGTCAGATTCTTGTAAACTTCAATAATGCTCAATGCAAAATCAAAGCTTTTATCTTGAATCAAATTCTGCTTTGCCATAATCTTCAATCCTCAATCTTCAATTCTCAATCTGAGGCTAACCCTCTAAACCAATCATCGTATTCATAAAACCTAATTAGTGATAATTCGGTTAATTCGTGGACTTCTTATAAGATTGGTGGATAAAATCACAGATGCGGCTGACATCGCTTTCGGTGAGATCCGGATAGAGCGGCAAGCAAATAACTGAATCGGCGACCCTGCGGGCATTGGGAATCTTATGCTTGGAGATGATCTTGTAGCCTTTGTACAATGAGAAATCTGTTATCAGGGGGTAGAAGTACTTTCGAGGAAAGATATTTGCCTGGGTGAATCTATCAAAGAGTTGGTCTCGGCTGATCGGAAAATCACGATTGACCAAGATCGGAAAGTAGGCATAGTTATAGTCTAAGTCTGTGGGGATAGTCATGAGCTTTATTCCAGAGATATCCTTAAGCTGCTCATTATACAGATCATGCCATATCTTCCTGAGGGACTTGATCATTTGTTTATGCTTCAACAGCAATAAGCCCATTGCTGCCTGCACTTCACTCATCTTAGCGTTTGTGCCTAATGAGATTACGTCGCCATCGTGGTAACCAAAATTGCAGTTGATATCGATTCTGTTCTTTAGTTCTTGGTTTATTGTGATTACAGCGCCACCCTCGAAGGTATGAAAAACTTTGGTGGCATGAAAACTGAGCGTGGAGGCGTCCCCCCAATTGAGGATAGATTCTCCGTTTTGCATAACCCCAAAGGCATGGGCGGCATCATAGAACACTTTCAAGCCTTTTGCTTTGGCTTCTTGATCTATAGCTACGTTTTCACAGGGTAAGCCATATACATGAACAGGTAAAATAGCTGTTACGTTTGAGTCGGTCGCATCCTCGATCAGCTCTGGATCGAGATTAAAGCCATCATCCTCAATATCGATAAACACTGGTTCTAGTCCTTTTAGAAGAACTGAATTTGCCGTAGCCACGAAACTGTAAGGAGTAGTAATCACTTTGCCCTTCAGCCCCAAAGCTTGGATCGCCAATTCCAGGGCAAGAGTGCCGTTGTTTAAAAGCGATGCGTTGGACACTCCAAGCTCTTTGCACAGTGCGACCTCCAATTCTTGGTGATAGCTCCCGGTGTTGGTCAGGACACGTGATTCCCAGAGTTCGGGGAGGAGCTTTTGGTAGTCCTCTAAGGGAGGTAGGTATGGCTTGGTGACGTAGATTGGCTTCATTTTCCTCTTTTCTTTCTGTCCACTAATTTACCGAATTTGCACGAATTCATTTACGTTGGCTCCAATAGAGGTTCCGGATCGCCGTAACCGCTTTGACATGATATACTCTTTTTTTTCTTGGTCAGATTCTTGTAGACTTCAATAATACGTAAAGCAAAATCAAAACTCTTATCTTGAAACAGGCTCTGTTTCGCCATAACACTCAATCCTCAATCTGAGGGCAGCCCTCATCCCTCTAAACCTATCATCATATTCATAATACCCAATTAGTGGAAATTCGGCTAATTAGTGGACAGACAACTATTTTTTGTGGAGAAGTGGAGCTATATGATGCTTGAATTGCTCAATCCCAAGCTCTTTGAGTTCCATGAATTCGGGTTTCTTAAAGAGATATCCTTCAGAAACAAGACACAGAATAATTACTCCGGATTTTATGAATAGGGAAAGTAAAAGGCTTTCTGGCAATATCATTCCTACAAAATACGTTATTACGAACACAACCACAACGTACGCAAATGTTTGTGAAACATCTCGAATCTGCTCCATTGTTGAATATTGCAATAATTTCGAGGAAAACATAGAATTCAGAAGATAAGAGATACAAGAATTAACTAACATGCCAAGTAATAAAATAATCATTCCATATTTCACGCCAATGATTATTACTGGGACTACTAGAATTTTCTTATAAATTTCAAGTTTTAAGTATAAATCAGAACGTCCTAACGCATTAAGCATGTTCAGATTTAAAGAATGAAGTGGATACAACATTCCTGATAAACAAACAATTTGAAGATATGGTATTGCCGGTGTCCATTGCTGTCCAATAAGAATTAGGATTATCTCCCTTGCGTTTACGATCATAGCGAGCATAATAATGCAGGTGAGATAAAAAGTGAGTTTGATCATTTTTTTATAGACTCTCTTAAGTGCCACCAGATCATTAGTCATGTTCGATAATACAGGGTATGTTACTCTTTGGGTAGTCAATTGGAGACTGCTTGATGGCAGCTGCTCAAACTGCTGAGCACGAGAGAAGTATCCTAGCTCAGCAGGTGAAAAACTCTTCCCAATTACCAGTTTATAAATGTTCTGGTACACAGTATGGATCAAAGCCGCTCCAAGCAATTTTATGCCGAATCCAAAAAGCTCTCGAAATGAATTCATGCTATATGCCAGTTTAGGTTTCCAAGATGAAGATAAGTGTAGCATAACAACGGTAATGATATTTTTACACATAGTCCGAATCACTAAGCTCCAATACCCATAGCCAATGGCTGCAAAATAAATTCCCATTACTCCCGAAAGTATACCAGAGACAAGGGATATCTTGGTTTGCCTCTTAAAATCAATGTTCTTAATTAGTATAGCTGTTTCAACCATACCAAAGGAGTTAATGATTAGGTTAATGGCCATAACCCGAACCAATAGTTTGAGCGGAGGATTATCATAGAATCTTGCTATAAACCCTGAAGATGCGTAAAGAACACTAAAAAATACAATCCCTAGGCAAACATTAGAATAAAACATTGTGTTATAATCAATATCCGAACAATTCTGTTTTCTTATGAGTGCTGACCCTAATCCGCTTTGCACAAAAGTTTCGGATATAGCAATAAACACCAAAACGATTCCAATAATGCCATACTCAGATGGGCTCAAAAGGCGGGCTAATACAAGACCCACTATGAATTGAACTATTTGATTGCTGATATTATCAGCCATACTCCATTTAAGGCCGGAGATGGTTTTATTCTTTATACTCAATTACAGTTCCATTTATCAGATTTCTGTTTTTTTTCTGTCCACTAATTAGCACAAATTATCAGGATTCATTTATTAAGGTTTAGAGGGTTGAGCGCTTCGCTGTTTAGGGAGTTGAGAAGGTTTAGAGGGTTTGTTCAACACTGCGGACCTAAGTTGGTTTAGCTGGTAAGCTACTATATCGATCTTCTCTCTGGTCGTTTGGTACGCAGCTTCAGTTATGTATCCCAAATCGAGACATAAAGTTAACTGACACAAAAATTCCTTCAAGCTGGCATATGCGGTCTTGATATAATCCACAGATTTACACAAATTGACACAGATTAAAATGCCTAAAGGACTAGGCGTGTGTGCCTTAAACTTGACTCCCCGAAGTTAATGAGGAGCCCTACCTTCAGGTTTGTAGCCTTCAGGTAGTTGAGAACTTGTGCCATATGATCGTTGTCATGGCACTTAATGCCTTAAGTTCCAAAATCATAACACCATAGCACACAAAGTCTGCTTTGTAAGTCTTGTTCAACGCCACTCCGCGATACATGATGCTCAGTTCTGGTTCTTTGACAAAAGGAATCCCCTGGAAACCGAGTTCAATCGCTAATGCTTCTTGATATACTGGTTCCAAAAAACCGTGACCTAGTTCCCTGTGAACTGCCATGCATGCTCCAATAATCTTATAGCATGCATCTTTGTAGAGAAAGGTCTGATCATCCATAAATGTAATCTGTGTAAATCTGTGTAAATCTGTGGACAAAATCTAGTAACTAAAGAGTACCCAGTCTCTCCTGCTGATACTTATTGCTCTGGATATTCTGCCACCAATCTTGATGATCGAGGTACCAGCGGATAGTCTTGCGGATGCCCGTCTGGAAGTTTTCTTTGGGCAGCCAATCCAGGTCGCGTTTGATCTTGTCGGCATCAATGGCATAGCGGAGATCATGACCGGGGCGATCCTGCACGTAGGTGATCAGTTCTTTGTATGACTTCAGCTTGCTTGAAGGCTGCATTTCGTCCAGGAGCTCGCAGATGGTATTCACGATATCGATATTGCGGATCTCGTTGTGTCCGCCGATGTTATAGGTTTCACCCACCTTACCGTGCTCAATCACGCAGCTAATGGCTTCACAGTGATCCGTTACATACAACCAATCGCGTACATTCAAGCCCTTCCCATAGACGGGCAAAAGCTTATGCGCCAGGCAATTGAGGATCATCAGCGGGATCAGCTTCTCGGGAAACTGATAGGGTCCATAGTTATTGGAGCAATTAGAGATACTCACCGGCAGGCCGAAGGTGCGTTGCCAGGCCCGTACCAGATGATCCGATGCTGCCTTTGAGGCAGAATATGGCGAACTGGGATCGTATGGCGTATCCTCGGTAAACATGCCTTCGTCACCCAAGGAACCATACACCTCATCAGTGGAAACATGGTGAAAGCGGAAAGCTTTCTTGCCCGCGTCATCCAGACCGCGAAAATGCTCCAATGCGTTCTGTAAAAGTACCGCTGTGCCCAGGACATTCGTATTCACAAACTCCAGCGGACCATCAATGGAGCGATCCACATGCGATTCCGCGGCAAAATTGAC
>JAQWBI010000070.1 GCA_028706475.1 Candidatus Cloacimonadota bacterium | reverse complement strand
ACACCGCCCGGTGCTCCCCACGATATTTTTTTATGCTGGTATGATATCAGTCAAAGCCCTACCCAAAATCCAATTTGCAATTTTCAGTGATCGATTTGCAATTTTCGGTGACTCTTTATTTGTAATTATCGGTGATCCATTTGCAATTTTCGGTGATCGATTTGCAATTTTCGGTGATCGATTTGCAATTTTCGGTGACCTAAATGGACAGAAAAGAGAGCTCAAAAAAACCACTTTCCCTCGATTTGCAATTTTCAGTGATCCGATTTGCAATTTTCGGTGACTCTTTATATTTTCAGTGAGGGTTTATATTCGGTGAGACTTTATAGTCTCCATTATCCCAATTTGCTGAATGGTTGAGAAAAAGCTTGACGAGAATCCATTCCTTCCTATATATGAACATATACTCATATATAGGAGATATTATGACTGATGAATGCTTATGCAAACTAATATCAGACAAGGATATAGCTGAGATTAAAGCAGCTCTGCCCCATCCGGACACAATAGGAAAACTAGCCGAATTCTTCAAGGTTTTTGGTGATCCCTCCCGTCTTACACTGCTGCATTATCTTTCAAGAGCAGAATTATGCGTAGCCGATCTAGCTGCTTTGGCAAATATGGGACAATCTGCAGTGTCTCATCAGCTGAAGATATTGCGTTTGAGTCGCTTGGTGAAGTACCGTCGTGAAGGCACTGTGTTGTACTATTCGCTGGACGACGATCACATCCAAAGTCTGTTTAAGGTAGCTCTGGACCACGTATTAGAGGAAGCATGATTATAAAAGAGTACAGTGTAAACAACCTTGACTGTGCCGGTTGCAGTGCCAAAATCGAAGGCGAAATATCGAACCTGGCTGAAGTAAAGCAGGCAAATCTGGATTTTATCAACAAACGTTTGGTGATACAATATCATAAAAAAAGCGACAAGGCTTTGGAAAAGCTGAATCGAATCGCATCAAGCATCGAGCCGGGAGTAACCATTACAGACCAAGAAGAACCTGTGAGAGCCGGTAAGTCGCATTATGCCAAAGTGATTTTCATGGGTATAGGACTATGGCTGATAGCCAGTATCTTCTCCTTTTCAGCCATTGTCACCACCATCCTGATGCTATTGGCTTATCTGATGGTAGCCGGCAGAGTACTGCATAGCGCGCTCAAAGAAGTCTTTTCCCGAAAGCTTTTGGCAGAGCATTTCCTGATGAGCGTCGCCAGCCTGGGAGCAGTGTATCTGGGAGAATACACCGAAGCTATTGCCGTAATCGCCTTGTATGAATTAGGACAATATCTGGAAGCCAAAGCCATTTCTCGCAGCAGAACTACAGTTTCCTCGATTATATCACTAAAGCCTGAAATGGCACATCTAGAGTGTGATAGCGGTACAAAGGACATAAAGCTGGGAGAAATAAGCAAGGGAAGCATCCTGCTGGTGTATCCCGGTGAGCGCATCCCCCTGGACGGAGAGGTACTAAAGGGCGAAAGCAGTTTGGATGCTTCCAGTATCAGCGGAGAATCTGCTCCTGTAGCTGTTCAACCTGGAGATCATGTATATGCCGGCTGTATGAATCAAGGGGGATTACTGGAGATTCGGGTAAGCCATGAAGAATCTGAAAGTATGGTATCCCGCATCCTCTCACTCATCGATAATGCTTCTACCCGAAAATCCCGCCAGGAACGCTTTATAACTAGATTTTCCCGAGTATATACTCCGATTGTTGTAGCGTTGGCATTTGTTGTGTTTATACTGCCCACCATTTTAGGTTATCCTGCAGCAATATGGTTCAAACGCTCATTGGTGTTTCTGATCGTAAGCTGCCCCTGTGCCCTGGTGATATCCATTCCTCTCACCTACTACATTGGAATTGGGATCGCTGCCCGAAAGGGTATCATCTTCAAGGGAAGTATATTTCTGGATGGTTTGAGACGGATTCAAAGCCTTGTATTCGATAAAACAGGTACTCTCACCAGCGGCAATCTTAAACTTCAAACCTTGCATCCCGCAGCAGATGTTACGGAAATAGAATTACAACGAGCATTGTATATCTGCGAGCAAAACTCCATGCATCCCTTCGCTCTGGCAGTGAAGAAAGCGCTGGATGAGCCCTATGACAGCTCTTTGCTACACAGCTTTAAGGAACACGCAGGGAAAGGTGTGCGGTTAGTGTACGACTCACACAACTATCTGGCGGGATCGCAAAGCTTTTTGGAAGCGGAAGGCTTCAAAGATTTTGAGGACACAAAGGAATATAGCAGCGTACACGTGGCTGTGGACAACACTTATTTGGGAGCAGCAGGATTCAACGATGAGATCAAAGACAATATGCCAAAGAGCCTTGCATCCCTAAGAAAGCAGGGAGTAAAGTCCATGTACATGTTATCCGGAGACAAACAGGTAAGAGCAGCTCATGTGGCGAAAGAACTGGGTTTGGACGGCTTTAAATCCGAGTTGCTTCCATCAGATAAACTGCAAGCTTTAGAGAGCATTATACATGAGAGTAATCATAGAGTTGCCTACATCGGAGATGGAATGAATGACGCTCCAGTCCTTGCCAGAGCGGATATTGGCATAGCCATGGGCGCCATTGGTGCTGAAGCTTCCATCGACAGCGCTGATATCGTGTTACTAAACGACAAACCCATACAATTGGTTCAGGCTTTCAAACTGTCCCGGGCTACAAACCGAAAGGTTTGGCAAAACATAGTATTAGCTCTAGCCATTAAAATACTGGTGATGGCATTGGGTATTGCAGGTATCAGTGGTTTGTGGGAAGCTATCATAGCGGATGTGGGAGTGACCCTGTTGGTGATCTTTAATAGCCTTGGACTAAGCAGAATCGACAGGATGCTTGACAAGAAATAAGCATCAAAGATTTTGGAAAGATACATTGACTGATATGGAGAGATAATGGCCGTAATCATAAGTCTTCCGGATGGAAGCAAACGAGAGTACCCGTCTGCAATTAGCGCCTTGCAAGTGGTTAATGACATCAGTCCCCGCTTGGCGGATGCCGCATTAGCAGCAGAAATTAACCACAAATTGTGTGATATAGACACCATGATAGAAAGCGATGCCGAACTTTTGATCCATACTTTTAGAACCGAACAAGGTAAAGAGCTGTATTGGCACAGCACCGCTCACTTGATGGCTCAAGCTGTAAAGCAGCTCTGGCCCGAGGTTCAAGTAACCATAGGCCCGGCCATCGAACAAGGCTTTTACTACGATTTTGACCGCGAGGAGTCCTTTAGCGACGAAGAACTATTGAAGATTGAAGATCGCATGAAGGAACTGAGCGCACTAGATCTGCCATACCATCGCAAAGAGCTAAGCAAAGCAGAAGCCATGGAAATCTTCAAAGGTATGAATGAGCATTACAAAGTAGAGATCCTGGAAGACATTCCTGATGACCAGGTGATTAGCACTTACAGTCAGGGAGACTTCATTGATCTCTGCAGAGGACCACATATCCCCTCGACAGGTAAAATCAAAGCAGTAAAGCTGTTGAAGAGTTCTGGAGCATATTGGCGCGGCGATGAAAAGAACAAAATGCTGAAGCGCATTTATGGTATCAGCTTTCCCAGTAACAAAGAACTGAAAGAGTACTTGCATTTTTTGGAAGAAGCTGCCAAACGAGACCACCGAAAGCTGGGTAGGGATCTGGATCTATTCTCCATAAGCGAAGAAGTGGGTGCAGGCTTGGTGCTCTGGCATCCCAATGGAGCAATGATTCGCCATCTCATTGAAGCCTATTGGAAAGATGCTCATCTGAAGAACGGTTACAAATTGGTATATTCTCCCCATGTAGGTCGTAGTAATCTATGGCAGACCAGCGGTCACTTGGGATTTTATAAAGAAAACATGTATTCAAACATGGATGTGGAAGGTCAGGATTATTACATAAAGCCGATGAACTGCCCCTTTCACCTGAGTATATACAATGCCAATCATCACAGCTATCGTGAATTACCTGTACGACTTGCAGAATTGGGTACTGTGTATCGTTATGAAAGAAGCGGTGTATTACATGGCCTGATGCGCGTTCGCGGCTTTACTCAGGACGATGCTCACATTATCTGTACTCCAGATCAAGTAAGCGATGAAGTTGAAAAATTGATAGTATTCTCTCTGAATATGCTCAAGAGTTTTGGTTTTCAAGAGTTTATGATCTTTCTCTCCACCAAGCCGGAAGCCTCTGTGGGAGAGGTTTCGGATTGGGATATGGCAACCGAGAGTTTGAAGGCTTCTCTGAACAAGTTGGGTTTGGAATTTAGTGTTGATGAAGGTGGCGGTGCCTTCTACGGTCCCAAGATAGATATCAAGATCAAAGATGCTATCGGTAGAGCTTGGCAATGTACTACCATCCAGTTTGATTTCAACCTACCGGAACGCTTTGATATGCAATATATAGGCGCAGACAATCAAGCACATAGGCCATACATGATTCACCGGGCGGTATTGGGCTCGGTGGAGCGTTTCTTTGCCACTCTTCTGGAGTATCACGGAGGCAATCTACCTTTGTGGTTGGCTCCGGTGCAGATAATGATCCTACCGATCACTGATGCCCAATTGGAGTATGCCAAGAGTATTCAGGACAAGATGCAGGCCGAAGGTTTTCGTTGCGAAATAGATATTCGAAGTGAGAAGATAGGATACAAAATCCGCGAAGCTGAGCTGAAGAAGATCCCCTATATGTGTATCATCGGGAAGAAAGAAGCCGAAGAGGGAACTCTCACTTTACGGCGGCACACTCAAGGCGATTTGGGAGCAATGGATTATTCCCACGCGCTTGATCAGATCAAGAAAGAATTATGAGCATCGTTGATAACATCAAAGAAGAACTCTTGAAAGAAGCTTCCGCCATCACTACGGTGGCGGAAGAGCTTGATCAGACACAACTGGAACACGCCTTTTCTTTGTTGCGAAACTGTAAGGGCAAAGTGGTGGTAACGGGAATCGGTAAAGCAGGCATCATTGCTCGCAAAATATCCGCTACTTTGGCCAGCACAGGCACAAGCTCCATCTTTCTGCATGCTGCAGAAGGAATTCACGGAGATTTGGGCATGCTATCAACCATGGATGTGGTAATGGCCATATCAAACAGCGGGAACACATCGGAGATGCTGGCGATAATTCCGTTTATTAAGTTCATCGGAATTCCGCTAATCAGCCTCACCGGCAATCCGGATTCTCAATTGGCAAAAGCATCTGATGCCGTGCTCTGCACAAAAGTGGATTCCGATTTAGAACCACTGGGGATGGTTCCCACTTCCAGCACCACCGTGGCCTTAGCGCTGGGGGATGCTCTCGCTATTGCCCTACTGAAAGATAAGAATTTCTCTCTGAACGATTTTGCCCGCTTTCATCCCGGAGGAGCTATCGGCAAGCGTCTGCTGCTGAAAGTAAAAGATTTGATGCATTATGGAGATGCTTTACCCCGGGTACACGAAGATACTCTGATGAGCGAAACCATCCTGGAGATGACCGGTAAGAAGCTGGGATGCACAGTTGTCGAGAATGAACAGGGGTATATGACCGGTATCATTACGGATGGAGATCTACGTAGGCAATTGCAAATCAAAGGCGATGAATTGTTACGCCATTGTGCTGTTGAATGCATGACCAAGAGTCCCAAACATAGCTTTGCCGAAGTGTTGGCAGTAAGTGCTTTGGCAATGATGGAACAACACTCCATTACCATGCTGCCAATAGTGGACGATGAAGGCAAAGCTGTCGGTATCCTTCACATGCACGATCTTATCCGCGCCGGAGTAGTATAAGTCTCTCTATTTAACCCAAACAATGCTCTGGAGCAACATCCTGGATATCTATTTTAAACGAGCGAATAAACATTGACTTCAATTAGCAGGAGTGGAAACTATGTGTTGTCTGAAGTCCACCCCCTTAACTTACTAATCTTTCCCAGTAGCCCATGTGATTGAGAGGCAGTAAAATAGCTTAAAATACTTCTTGACAAAAACACCTCGTATATTATTGTTGCTTTATGCTTTAGGCAAGGAATAACAACGAGGTGTT
>JAQWBI010000069.1 GCA_028706475.1 Candidatus Cloacimonadota bacterium | reverse complement strand
AATGAGATTTGCTGAGTAAATGTCCAAGTGGTTTTCTGCAAATGCTTTTCAGATATTCTTTTCTCTCTTCGACTTATCTAATTTGTCCAAGTGATCGCTATTTGCAATTATCAGTGACTCTTTACACATATGCTATCTGAAATACCGTGCCTACAGCACTCTAATAACCCCCCCAAAAAACATTCTTGTTGACAAAGATATTTCCCCAAGGATATTAGCGCCAAGACATGAAACACTTGTAAACGGTATGCCCGCACTGAATAATGCATTCTGTCCAAGAGTAAGATCATACCATATTGAGAGTAATATACACAATAAGGAGAAGAGCATGTTTAAGAGCAAGTTAAGCCTTGTAGTTTTGTTGATTATCGTGAGTATATCCATGATCAGTGGGTGCAAAGAAAAAGCCACTGAACCAGGCTTGGGTACTGTAGCTACTCCGGTCTTTGATCCTCCGGGGGGAGCCTATACCAGTTTTCAAACCGTTAGCATCAGCTGCGCTACATTGGGGGTTACGATTCTTTACACCACTGATGGTACAGAGCCACATTCTGGCTCATCTGTTTACCAGAATCCTCTGTGTATTGAAAGAGATACGGTCATCAAAGCAAAGGCTTTCAGAGACGGATGGAAGGATAGTAATACGGCAACGGCGGATTATTTGTTTGATTTTGCACCTATAGATATGGTCAGTGTCCCAGGCGGTACCTTCACTATGGGCGACACTCGAGGAGAAGGGAATGAAATAGAACTCCCAACCCACAGCGTCACATTGAATCCCTTCTACATGGGAACGTATGAGGTAACGCAA
The DNA here is from genome assembly GCA_028706475.1 of Candidatus Cloacimonadota bacterium. Lineage (NCBI taxonomy): Bacteria > Pseudomonadati > Candidatus Cloacimonadota > Candidatus Cloacimonadota bacterium. The sequence continues at coordinate 5,462 of JAQWBI010000069.1, read as the reverse complement.
GGGGAGTATGCCCAGTATATGCAACCTGTTTCAAGCTGGACAAGTGAATATGGTCTTGGGTATAATTATCCAGCCTATAATGTATCCTGGTATGCCATCTTGAAGTATAGTAATCTGCGCAGTATGGCAGAGGGGCTTACGCCGGTGTATAGCATATCCGGATCTACCGATCCTGCTAATTGGGGAGAAGTACCAAACACCTGGAATCATCCAGATACTCCTTCCTGGATTGTGGCAATCTGCAATTGGAATGCCAATGGTTATCGTTTACCCACCGAGGCGGAATGGGAATATGCAGCCCGTGGGGCCACGAACACTCCGGATTATCTCTATAGCGGTTCCGATGATATTGATGCCGTGGCTTGGTACGATGGCATCAACTCACCCCATGGTTCCATACCAGTTGGCACCTTAGCTCCCAATGGTTTGGGGCTTTATGATATGAGTGGTAACGTCATGGAATGGTGCTGGGATTGGTATTCTGGGGATTATTACAGCAGCAGTCCAAGTTCCAATCCGACCGGTCCGGAGAGCGGGGCACCCCGTGTATTTCGTGGTGGCCACTGGCATGGAAGTGCCGACTACAGCCGGATTTCGGATAGGCACAACGCATACCCGGACGAGAGTCACTACGTTTTCGGCTTCCGCCTCTGCCGATCAGTCCCGTAATGCTTAGGTTTCATACATTGCTACCCTTGCAGAGGATTCCGATCCTCCGAACCCAGTAGCATGAGTTGGGCACCGTAAGGATTCCACTTAGCTTGGAATAAATGACCGCAGATTAAAGGAAAGAACAGCAAACGGTTTTGTTGTTCGTCTGGGCTATTCCCCTGTTACGGTTGTCTCGAGCTCATACACCAATATGTACCAACGAACGGTATAATCTACGGTTGAGATTTTTGTGATGCCGGCTCTTCTTGCGGCAATGTGAATGCCTGCTTCTGCCATAGGTGGAGGGAAGAAAAGGATTCCTGTTTGCTTGCTCCTACCGATTTTGCTGCCAATGGGGTTTTCGGTCGCCAATATTGGCTTAGTGACAGCACATGATGTAAGGATCACTGTGACAATAACTAAGAGGAAAAGCCTTGTTTTAGTCATTTGAGACTCCTTGAGTGTTAAACATTAAGTCCCGAGTGTTGGCACTGGTGCCAAGTTACTGTTTCGGGGGATACCTGAGAACAGCCGTGTTGTCCTCGCCTATGCATTTTATTGCTTGTCATGAAATCGCAAATGGTGTATGAGAACAATTTTGCGGTAGCAGCAATTCTCTACTTCAATCTTTCAACCCTTACAGATTCATTGATGCCATCAACTTGCATCTTGTAAGATGTTCCCTTTTTGACAATCATCACCATGGGACAATAGGAGTACATGTACTCATAGTAATACTGGCTCTGTTGCCAAATCTGTCCGTTTTCCAGCTTGACAATCGTGTCTCCGGTCCACCCTTTGAATGCCCCATCTATTCTGGATTCATATACTTGTGTCCTCTTGCCCGAGCCCTTATCATTTTTTGACGTGTTGCCTGAGGATATCTTCTTGACACTCAGTTTCTTGCCATCCAGGATCAACTTACCCTCTTTAGGGGAAACAAGTACTTGGGGGTAGTATGCATAGAGGTAATTGAATTCGTACTTAACTTCCCATGTTGATCCATCGTTCAGTTTGAACAACTCTCCATTGTTCCCCATGAAAGGACTGGGACTGGTTATTCTGGCTTCATACCAGTCCGATGCCATCAAAAATGAGCAAACAGTCAAAAATAGCAAAACCATATAAAAACCGTATCTGGCTCTCATCTAATCCTCCTTGATACTAAGTACCATAAGATAAGCATATATCTAGGACTATCTTAAGGTACACATAAAATTAACGGGGTTTTCTGACACATGCAGATGGTGAATCCCGCCTGATTAGTACGATTCGAGAAAATGCAGCTAAACACTCATACAGGATGATTGAGATTTTCCAACATCCCCTACTACTACACTCTATATAGAAGCGCAATCGACTAATAGCATGTTTTATCATCTCGAGTTTGATGTCAATATCTTTTTCCCATTCTTGAAATTGGGGCTTGGTAAACCTCAACAACGTAGGCGCGTTAAAGTAAATGCACAAAATACACAAAATATCCCGGCTGGGAGAGGAAGAGCAAGCTGCTTTCAGGTGTGAGGTCATAGGTAGGCGATAGACACAGATAAAGAACAACATAAATATCTATATAATAAATGTATTATCTCTATCTATATATCTATATTGCTGATGCTTAGCTCTATCTATTGTCTCTTCTTTACTCTCTCTTCTCTTGCTTTCTCCGTCTGTCCCAGCCCGGGGATTTTGTGTATTTTGTGTACTTTGTCCCCCACAACGGGAAGGCTCTGGCACCAAACCAAACAAAATGGCAAACCCATCGTGATTATAGCCTTTGCCCTCTTTGGGCCGGCACTGCGGTAAGAGCCCTCCTCCAGGCTTCTTGCGTCCCACCAAAGAGGAGTGGGGGAAGGCTGGAAGCTATGCGGAAGCCAGCGTAGCCCGTATATAGTAGAAGCGACATCTTGTCGCATGCAAGTAGAAGCTTCATCTTGAAGCTTGCCAGGATCAAACGGCTGCAAGCCGTTTCCACAACGAAAAAATAGGAGCTACCATGAAAGTCTTTTACAAAAACCTGATCAAGGCCTACACAGGCAAATGCGATGGCCTGGTGTATTACTATGACCCCGAGCTGGAGCGCATCCTTTGCCGCCGCTACGTGAAGCCCAGGCCCACGCCCCAAAACGCGCGTCTGGCAGCCACCATGCAAAACTTGAATAAACTGAACCTGAGCCAGGAATACATCACCGACCTCAAGTTCTACGCGGCAATGGCCCGCAAACCCGGCACCCGACTGAGCTGGCAAAACGTATTCACCAAGCTTATGTATGCCCTCCAGCGGGAATCCGGCACCGACCTAACCACCATCACCAAAGGCGCAGTCTATGAGCAAAACCTACCCTGTAGGACGGTGAAAACCGCCATTGAGGCAGGATTATTGGAGCCCATCCTTGATTATGCCAGACTGAATGCCGGGATGTAGATAACAGGTGGGGTGGGCTTTCTTCGTGCAAACGGTTAGCCCACCTCCTTTCACCTTCTCCCTTGACAAAAATATCCGTTTTGTCAATGTGCAATCATCCAGTGTGGAGGAATAATGAAAGAGAACGAAGTTTCAGCCCTGAATATGGAAGGGATCGAAGCAAATCAGCTGTATATCGCGGAAGGTTTGAATTACGTCTGGTGCCACGTATATGAAGTAGTTCTGAATCGGATCAAAACCAGCAAAGAATACCGAAAGCACAACCTCCTCCTTAGGGATTGCGACTACCTACCCATTCACCTTTTCTATAAAATGTTCCCCCAAAGCAGTTTTATGAAAAACGATTCCGCGGGATACATCTGGAATAAAGACAGCATGAAACGGTATCACCTTTCCCTGGTGCGACAGTTTGATTCCATAGCCATGCCGGTTGTCAGGGACTTTGAAGCATTCCTTAAAGCTGCTGATGAAGGCTGGATATCCACGCAGCTCAAGGTGTATGTGAGCCATAAAATAGCAGATATCGCATTGCTAGACAGCTTTCTAAGCCTCCCATCAATTCCCAGAGAGATTACTAATGGGCTCACCTGGCTCAAGAAACGTGATCAGTATGGCTATTACTGCATGGGCTCGGAATCCCGAAAATCGTTCATACCACCTTACTATGCTGACCGCTTGTTGGGTGTTTACGAAAGCCTGAGAGGAATTCAGTGTCGCATTATTCACGAAAGAGAAATCGGTGAAATTGTTTTTGACTATGAGATGGAGACGGCCCTTTCCGGAGCGGTCCGGCGCGCTGAAGACCAACACCGGGATGATGAGGAAACTGAGAGCTACTTTCTTGGGAATATCTACAAGGAATCAATCCGAGATGCGTATTTTACCGGCGTAATTGACGGATTAAAAGAGATCGTGCGGCGTCAGGGCGAACACCTGAAACCAAGTGACGATGAGCTATACAGGCTATTCTACAAAATCGAAAGTTTCGACCCCGCAAAAGTAACCCTGATCGTTCACTATGAGAATCCGGGAGAGGATATCGAAGGCGACTTCATTACCGTGAAATATAAAGGCTTAAAAGATGAGCGGAAAAACCTCAATGTGTTTCGCAAAATTAGACTAACTGACTCTAAGCCAGACGAATCAAGGAGCCCTGCAAGCGAAAAACTTGTTACCAAGAGCGCGCGTAAACTATTGGCTAACATAACTCCGTATCCACCATAGCCTGATGCTATTTTACTGGAGCTCATCCAGTTGCCCGACTGATTAATCTGGATGGATGTCTCTTTATCAACACGGATCGTTTTATAGAAAATCTTTAGAATGTAATCCGGGTTTTGCTCAGAAACTATAAAGCCCCTGCGATGAAGTAGATCTTTCATGCAGGGTTCTTTTCCATGGACGGGACACTGTCTTTGGCACTTGTGCACATCCGCTAACCAGGATTAGCAAGCTTAAGCAAAATTTGAACATGGCTTTTTTCATAAGTACTCCTTGTCTGACGTACTCTGATCGCTACAACGAGAATCATGCAACTCTGGGGTGGTGGCAGCGACAACAGATTTCTAATAATCATAAGATGCGAGAATTGGCTGCACTACCTGTCTAACAGTTGAGTCCACAGACGAATGTATTCAAAAGAACAAAGCCTCTAAATGTGTCAAGCTTAATTTGTCTGGAGCTTTTTAGCTGGGTTTAGGCGCGTCTTGGGACACACATTGCAGAAGTATTTTTTGCCCTGTGATGAGATCTTCACCGATTTATCCAGTTCTTGTCCAGTTAAGAGATAGTGAAGGCCATGTTCGCAAGATTTGCATAAGCGACGGGGCGAAGCTGTATCCGACGGCACAGGTAAACACAGTACACAGGGAAAACTATCCGACATTACTGGGCTTTGGATGAGCCTTTAGGGGCGACAGATCATATCAGGGCTTTATCCTTTCATTGTCCGGACATTGCTCACGGGGCTTATCAACTCGAAATATGCAGGATTCAATCACAGGGTTTCTCGCCTTCACAGCATGATCACCGCGTTAGTCGTTCCGTCTGCATGTCAGCGGTAAGATACCGCCGTACCTGATTGGCATAAAGTGAGACAAGATGATCTCCGGTGCGCTTTAGCCACCGGCGAAAACATTGAGCATTAGATTCCGGATAGCCTCCACAAACCTTCGCTATTGCTTCGCTTTGTTCCGGCTTCCGGAATGACGATGGTGGGCTCGATCTCGGAATGACCGATCTAGGGATCGATCACGGAAGTGTAAAGAGTCACTGAAAATTGCAAATAGCGATCACTTGGACAAATTAGATAAGTCGAAGAGAGAAAAGAATATCTGAAAAGCATTTGCAGAAAACCACTTGGACATTTACTCAGCAAATCTCATTG
>JAQWBI010000068.1 GCA_028706475.1 Candidatus Cloacimonadota bacterium | reverse complement strand
ATATCGATATCGATAGTTTCAATTATGGACACTAAACGTCCTTTTTAAGCGTACCCGAGGTATATGTATCAATGTGTTACGATTCCAATATGACAAATTTGGAGTTTTTTCTGCTCAACTTCGGTTAACAATTCAGGAATGTTCAATCGATGCAATTCTGAGATGTGTTGGTAATCAACAAAAGAAAACCGGGACCATCTTTAGTTCCGGTATCTTGAATATTTATCCAGCCTTACAAGCCTTCACCATCCAACCAATCCAGACTATCCGGGAGAGGTTCCGGTCCTTTACTGAGGCTTAGTCTTACCATGCTGCGTTTCTCAATTCTCGTATGAGCTGAAGGCATAGACCTCACTACTGTATTTCGGGGATATCTGTCGCTGTATACGGAATCCACAATGGTGCTACGCAAATCATAGTTCCTCAACGTGAGCATTGCCTCCTGATAACCAGTGCCCAAGACATCTGGTACCTTGATCATCTTACTGCCTTTGCTTATTACCAGATATACTGTACCGTCCTCTTTAATCCTTGAACCTGGAGCCGGTGATTGATCCATAACTACATCCAATTTCATAGTCTCACTAAATACAGAATCCTTTACTACCGGGTGCAGCTTCAATTCCTGCAAGATGCGTTTGGCTTGAGTCAAGGCCAATCCGGTTACCTCTGGAGTTTCAAGCGTCTCTGCCCCTCCCAACAGCAAAGGCAGGATGATCTGACTGAACAGGAAGGCAGTTACGAAGATGATCCCTACTCCAATTCCTATTACATAGCCCCATTGTTTCGCTTTTTTACTGGCCATGTCTTCTCCTACTTATTCTTCTGCATTTTTGCTGCAAAAGCACCATCCATATGATGCTTGAAAGGGATGGTCTTCAAATAACCGTTTTCGGTATATTCTGCATTAATTATTGTATCTGCAGGGACTAAGCGGAATTTTGGATTCTTCGCCAGGAATCTGGCAATCTGCTCTTCATTCTCTTTCGGATTCATGGTGCAAGTGGAATACACCAGATATCCTTCGGGAGCAACGAAGTTCGCTGCTCGTTCCAGAGCTTTTTCTTGAAGTTTCACCAGTTCCACCACATCGTTGTGAGCCTGCCAGCGCAGATCGGCTTTACGTGAAAACACTCCCCAACCAGAGCACGGAGCATCCACCAACACTCTATCGAAAGCAGGTGCCACTGGTCCGTAGGTCAGTGCATCGCTTACTACCTGGATGATGTTCGTAAGCTGCAGTCTGTCAGCTGCTTGTTTCAAAAGCTTCATCTTTTTGGGAATCTTATCCACAGCCACAATCTCTCCAGTGTTGTTCATTCTTTCCGCAATGTAAGTGCATTTTCCACCGGGAGCAGCAAAAAGGTCCAACACGGATTGTTCTTCTTTGGGATCCAAAAGCTCCACCACCAAGGCAGCTGAAGTATCCTGAACGGAGAAATATCCTTCTGAAAATGCCACTTCGCCCAGAACTTCTGCACTCTGATGAGTGTGAAACATCATTCTACTTGCCGAGCAAGGTACAATTTCGATATCACGCCTTTTGAAATAGCTCAATAACTTCTCCGGACTGGTCGCAGTGGAGTTTACCCGGATGTGTAAAGCCGGATTTTCATTGAAATACATCGCCATATATTCTGTGGATTCTTCCCCCCACAAATTAATCCAGGTGCGGATCAAATCCGGCGGATAAGAGTGTTCATACGCTATTCGCAATGCCGGATCATCGGGATAAACAGTTTTATCTTCTTTGATATAAGCTCTCAATACAGCGTTCACAAAGTCTGCGACGTTCTCGGACAGCACTTTCTTGGCCAGCTCCACTGTTTCATTCACAGCAGCATGATCCGGTATGGTATCCAGATAGATTATCTGATACAAACCCAGATACAGCATGATCTTGATCTTGAGATCAGTAGCTTCATATTTCTTCTTTTCGGTATAATGTGAAAGAATGTAATCCAGCTTCTGCCGCATCTTGATCACACCCTTTACAGTGGTATAAAAGAGCCGGATATCCTCACCGGAAGTTTTCATTTTTTTAGCTCTTTGTTGCAGGAGAGTATCCGAAAACTCACTATTCTTGAACACCTTCAGAATAGTGTTGTATGCTTCTTCCCTAAAGTTCATTTTGCCCTCTGATACAGTCTCTTGATGATCTCCTTAATCAGGCTTTCCGCAGGCATTTGCAAGTCTTCCTCGCTTAGCATCTTCAGTTCCCTCTGTATAGCCTGACTATTGTAACCCAGTGCCAAAAGAGCCGTTTCCGCTTCCTGAAGCGAACCTTCTTCGCTGGATATCTGATTATCTTCGATGTAATCCATCATGTTATGGATATTGTCTTTCAGTTCCACAATCATACGCTGCGCACTCTTTTTACCGATGCCGGGAACTCTGGTCAAGAGACCCTCTTCTCCGCTTCTGATGCTCTTCACGAAAGCGGAAATGCTAAGCGTGGATAACACCGAAATTGCTATCTTGGGCCCGATTCCGCTCACTTTGGTCAATTGAGCGAATAGTTCGCGCTCTGCCACTGTGTAAAAAGCGTATAAACGGGCATCGTCCTGACTAAGGTTGAGAGCCGTGTACAAAGAACACTCCTTTCCCGTTGACGGCAGCATCTCGTAAGTAGATACTGGGATCAACAACTCCCAGCCAATCCCCATGGTATCGATGATAGCTTGCATCGGGCTCTTGTGAACCAGGATTCCTTTTATATAGTGGATCATTTACTTTTTATTCCATTTTATACGGTTAAAGTGAGTGGTAGCTATCGCAAGAGCATCATAGGCGTCATCGCGATTATCGGACTCTTTCAAGCTATATAGCTGATGTATCATATAGCGAATCTGCGCCTTGGTGGCATTTCCATTTCCCACCACCGCTTTTTTAACCTCTCTGGGACTATATTCCACGATTGGGATATTCTGCTGAGCCAAGGCCAATAAAACAACACCCCTGGCATGTCCCAAAGTAAAGATACTCTTGATGTGCTTTTGAAAAAACATGGATTCCACAGCGGCATAATCCGGTTTATACTCTTCCAAGACAGCCACGATAGATGAGTGCAAGAGCTTAAGTCTGTCCCCTAAAGAGTTTTCGCGGGTTACGTCAATTACTTGGCAACCCGCGGCTACTACTTTAATTCCCTCAGTTTGAATGAGCCCGTAACCACAGTAGCGACTACCGGGATCAATACCAACTATCATCATTCCTGATTTAGCTCTGCCATAACCTCATCGGAAAACTCGAAATTGGCATAGACCTTTTGGACATCGTCCAGGTCTTCCAGCATATCGATCAGTTTCATCAGTTTTGCTGCAACATCGTCCGCATTCACGGTTGTCTTTGGTACTCTGGTCAGTTCAGCGTTTTCCACCGGAAATCCAGCTGTTTCCATATTTCCCAAAACTGTGTGGAAATCTCCTGGGGATGTGAATACTTCAAAGTACTCATCACCCGTTTCCACATCTTCCGCTCCAGCTTCCAATGCCTGCATCATAAACTCTTCTTCATCCAGCCCGGTTACGGGGACATTGAAGTATCCCTTCAGGTCAAAATTCCAGGCCACCGAACCACTTTCAGCCAAGTTCCCTCCATATTTGGAAAAGGTGTGTCTCAGCTCCGCTACCGTGCGGTTTTTGTTGTCCGTCATCACATCGACAACAATGCCTACGCCGTTATGTCCATAACCTTCATAGGTGATCTCTTCATAGGTTGCGCCTTCGATCTCACCCGTTCCGCGCTTGATGGCGCGTTCGATGTTATCACGGGGCATATTGGCGTTTTTTGCAGCCAAAATCGCTGTCCTCAGGCGAGGGTTTGTTTCAGGATCTCCCCCTCCGCCCTTGGCGGCCAGGATGATTTCCTTCACAATGCGTGTGTAGATCTTGCCGCGTTTTGCATCAGTAGCGGCTTTTTTGTGCTTAATCGTGCTCCACTTATTGTGTCCGGACATAAATACCTCTTTCTTTTATTGAACGTCGTTATCCTGCCAAGCAGCCACTACTTTCTGAGTAATATCTTCGGGGACTCTCTCGTAATGAGAGAATTCCTGAGTAAAACGTCCTCTTCCCTGAGTGAAGGACTTCAGGGCAGGATAATATGAGAACATCTCGGAGAGAGGCATCTGAGCATTCAGATACTGTTTCTTACCGTGTTGTTCCATACCCATGATGCGGCCTCTGCGAGTGGAAATATCACCCATCACATCGCCCATATATTCATTGGGAACTATTATTACCAAATTGTGGATAGGCTCCAATAGGATTGGTTTGCATTTCTTGAAGCCTTCCTTCAATGCCATGGAAGAGGCAATCTTGAAGGCCATTTCGGAGCTATCTACGTCGTGATAGCTACCATAATAAACTTCCACTGATACATCCACCACCTTGTAACCGGCGATGATACCTTTTTCCATGGTCTCCACCAGACCTTTTTCAATAGCGGGAATAAAGTTTGAGGGAATTACTCCGCCTACGATGGCATTGATGAACTGGAATCCCTCTCCGCGCTCGGTAGGTTTGATGCGGAAGTAAACTTCGCCATATTGACCGCGTCCGCCAGATTGTTTTTTGTGGCGATACTGACTTTCTGCTCCGGCTGTGATGGTTTCCTTATATGGAATGCGGGGAACTTTGAGCTCAGCATCTACTTTATAACGGTTTTTCAGCTTCTTCAAAACCAAATGCAATTGCTGATCGCCCATACCGGACAGCACGTTCTCATGGGTCTCCACATTCAATTCATACCGGATGGAAGGATCTTCGGCAATCACTCTTTGCAAGCTGGTGCCGATCTTGTCCTCATCAGATTGATTGACTGCTTTAATGGTCTGCCATGTTGTCGCTGAGGGCAATTCTACCGGTTTGATGGCATGACGCGCATTCAAGGCAACAATACTGTTCATCACTTTGGCATTCTTCAGCTTAACTAAAGCTCCGATCTCACCGGCGCGAATCTCACTGCAATCATGACGATTCTTCCCTACCAAAAAGTACATGTTTCCGGCTTTGTCTTTGGCTTCTTTCTCTGGAGTATAAAATTCGGTTCCCGTCTTCAGAGAACCGGAGAATATTCTCACATAAGCAAAATCGCCCATACTGGGATCAGCATAAAGTTTGAAAATATAACCCAGAAGCTCGCCATCGGGGCTGCAAACGAATTCTTTGCTCTTGTCTCCTTCTACTAGTTCGATAGTCTTGCAGTCTTCAGGCGAAGGCAAATAGTCTATAACACCCTGTAAAAATGCCATCACGCCCACACCAGTTCCGGCGGAGCACACAAAGGCAGGGCTTACTTCACCCATGGCGATGGCTTTCTTGATACCCTTAATCAGATTCTCCTGACTCAACTCCATGTTTTCCAGAAATTCGTTTAGCAGATCTTCATCCGTCTCGGCAACAGCTTCCATCAGGTGAAGCCTGGCTTCTTCCATAGCGTCTTTCATGTTTGCGGGAACGTCTGTCTCACCAGCAGCAGTGATGGCTTTCTGACGAATAACATCTACAACACCTTCGAAAGAACCTTCTTTACCAATGGGAATATGCACTCTGACAGGATTGATCCCGGCATTATCGTGAATAGCTTCCAGAGTCTTGTCATAGTCTGCATGTTCGTTGTCCATCCGGTTTACCAGAATTACTCTGCACTTGTTCTTACCTTCCAACTGCTCCAAAGCCAGTTCCAAACCGACCTCAAAACCACCAGCAGCATTGGCGACAACAACCACATTTTCCACAGCGTGTAGGGCAACTACGGTGTCACCCACGAAATCCGGATATCCGGGAGCGTCTAATATGTTTATCTTATGATCTTTAAAATTCACAAAGCCGATGGACAATCCTAGAGACATCTTCTTGGCAGTCTCTTCCGGGTCAAAATCGAGTATGGTATTGCCTTCATCGATTTTTCCCAGTCTGTTTGTAGTTTTAGTTTGAAAAAAGATTTGTTCTGCCAAAGTTGTCTTTCCGGCGCCACTGGCTCCAACCAACATTAGGTTGCGTAACTTCTTCATTGAGTATTCTTTCATGTTCTTCCTCTGTATTAATCTCTGTTTTTAAAACTTCATTTTACGTTGCTGTACAATAATTTTCGTACCTTGATAAGTGTCAATGCTTTTATTTGTGCAAGTCTGCAAGCCATCATAGGAGACTGTTCAATACCTCCCACTTCATTATGCTACTTTCCTTGTGTTCTTAGAGAAAAGCAGGTCGAGATGGTTCCAAGCGAGCTTTTCTTGACAAATTTGGGAGATATTTAGACTGGCGATCAGC
>JAQWBI010000067.1 GCA_028706475.1 Candidatus Cloacimonadota bacterium | reverse complement strand
GTGATTACAACGGCAAATCTGTATTACCATGAACCCGATTTTGAAGCGAATGTGGCAAATCTGAAAAATGAAATACCTGGACATCTGCAATGGCTAACATCATATCTTTAATTGCTATTATAGACATAAGAACTCGATTTTTTGGGGGAATGCCTTCACCTTATTGGGCTGTCCTAAAAACCTAATCCACTACACTTCTCTGCTCTCAAATACAGATATCCGGCTTTTTCCATCATTAGTATCCTGGTAGAAAAGCAGTAGAAATGAAATTTATATTGACAAAAGGAAATAAATTAATTTGAATGCAGTATAAATGGATAAAGAAAAGCGAGCAGTATCAGTTCATGGAGTTAAGCTTTTGCGAGCTTTACTATATGAGATCGACACATAAGTACAATGTAGCCTTGCTCATAGGAGATACGATGAGACACACACTTACGATCTTTTTCTGCCTGCTGGTAGCGGTGTTAACCGGCGCCAACCTTTACAACGTTCCCTCTTCAGTTACCCAACCGGACGGCTCCGAATTGCATCTGCTGGCCAGTGGAGATGAGTATGCCAACCGCTTGCACGATTCGCTGGGCTATACCATAATCCAAAGCCCCGACGACGGTTATTACTACTATGCGGAGCTTCGGGACGGCGAACCAGTTCCCTCAGTTCATCGGGCAGATTCCTCCGATCCCCGTAGCTTGGGTCTTACACCTGGAATAAAAGTATCCAGGGAAACATACTATGCCCGGAAGCAGGCCATGAATGCCCACAACCGCAAGGGAAACCGCGGTCCTAATACCGGCACAGTGAACAATCTGGTAGTGTATATCCGCTTTTCGGATCAGACGGAATTTGAGCAACCACGTTCGTTCTTCGACGCCAAATTCAATGAAGAAGGCGAAGATGCTTACTCCCTGCGTAATTATTTCCAACAGGTCAGCTATAACCAACTCAACTATGTTTCACACCATTATCCCACTTGCGAACCGCAGACGAACCTTTCCTATCAGGATAGTCATCCGCGCTCTTATTATATGCCCTACCATAGCTTAACCTGTCCCGATGGATTCCATAATGATATACAACGTACCGAGCGCGAGCATACATTGCTGGCAAACGCCATATCCTACATTGCATCGCAGGTGCCGCCCTTTTTGAATATTGATGCAGATAACGATGGTAAAGTGGACAACGTCTGCTTCATTATCCGTGGACCACACACTGCCTGGGCAGAATTGCTGTGGGCGCATCGCTGGGTTCTGTATAACTCTGATGCATTTATACATGGTAAGCAAGTGTGGGATTATACATTTCAAACTGAGGATCATAACGATGTGTGTACGCTTTGCCATGAGATGTTCCATAGCGTGGGAGCTCCCGATCTCTATCACTACGAACACGACGGTTTGGCTCCTGCTGGTTGTTGGGACATCATGGAAAGCGGATATTGTCACATGGGGATGTATATGAAATACCGCTATGGAGGGTGGATAGACTCAATTCCCGAACTTGCTATGGATTACACTGCTACGTTGAATCCAGTAACTTCTCCAACAAACAATTGCTTTAAGGTGAATATAGCAAACAGCAGTGAATTTCTGGTACTGGAGTATCGAAAGAAAGGCAGCGACATCTTCGAAGCGGAACTGCCTGGTTCCGGATTGTTGATATACCGGATCAATCCTACCCTAGATGGAAATTCTGAAGGACCACCGGATGAAGTATTTATCTTTCGTCCCAATGGCAGTAACATAGACAACGGCCTACTCGCTGAAGCTACATTCTCCCTGGAAGAGTATCGTACAGAGTTCAATGAATATACCAATCCCCAAGCTTGCTTCAGTGACGGCTCCCCGATGGGCGTAAATATAATGGATATCGGTTGCGCGGCTGAAACGATCAGTTTCAGAAGAGCCATTACCGGAGAAGTAGCCCCTCCTGCCATCCATTCTCTATTGCCAGCAGCAGGATCATTTGTGCCAAATAGCAGCTTTCAGGTGAGTGCTGAAGCTGTTCCCAGCACAGACATCCTCGAAAGAGTGGAATTCTATTTGGACGGTGTATTTCAGGGGCAGGTATTTTCGGCGCCATATAGCATGCTCTTTATGGGAGAAGATATTACTCCCGGAGCTCATGAGATCAGCGTTAAAGCCTGGAGTACCAGCGGAGTTTACAGCACAAAAGGCAACCAAATAACGATTATCGATCCTGGGGAACCGAATTGGTTCGATTGGGTAACGGAGAATCCCGAATGGGAAGCTTGGGGACGTGGTGTAATCCCCATCAAAGTGGCTGTGGAGATGGACTTGGGCGATCAGGAATACCGTGTTAATGCTCTGCGCTTTCAGATGGTTCCAGATCCTTGGGGTGAACCAGATCTTCCCGGATTGGTGGAAGCCAGCGTACATCGCTTTGCCGATGGTGCAATCACCGATGAGGTGATTTTGGATCTAGGATACTTCTTTAATTTTGACTATACACCGGATTTTACATACGCCGTGCACGATACAACCTCCATCTCCGGTCATATTGCAGTGATAATTGATCTGTATGAATATCAAAACATAGTCTTCGACAACAACGCTATCAGTGGTCATACCTGGATTACAGAGACGGGACGTCCCTGGACCGACGCTCTGGGTCGCGGTATAATTGGCGCGGCAGACATCCGTCTGCTGTTGCAAGATCCAACCTCTGGAATGGGACACATTGCTGTACCTTCGGCTGGACTGAACCTGAGCATCTACCCTAATCCTTTTTGCGCAAGTACCGAAATAAAATACAACTTGAAGGACAGTGCAGCTCACAAGATCAGTATTTACAACCTGAAGGGGCAATTGGTACGCACTTTGGTGCAGGATAAAGGCCGCTCCGGGATGCTGACCGCGATATGGGACGGTAAAGACGACAAAGGGCGGAATGCAGCGTCCGGAATATACTTCTGCCATTTAAGCAGTGGCAAGCAGAGCGCAACCCAAAGGATGGTTTTGATAAAGTAATGGGGATGAAAACATAGAGAATGTTATTACACATAGAAGACGCAGATCACACGGAATTATGCAGATTATTGTGTTTTTTTATTTGCTGAATCTGCATCCACACTGTATCGTAGCATTCCGATGCTACGCCTCCTACCTAATACCCCCTATACACCTCAAAAACTTCCTGAGTACTTCCCAAACCACGCTCAGGATGTCTTTGGGATACTCTGTGACTGCATAGTCCGGGTACAGTATGCTAGTTGTGTATTGAGGCTTTATGTGTAAGGACTTCAATGTGTTACCCACATATTGCACTTCAGAAGCCATTGGTGTCGTTAGCTCCGATTTGCCATAGAATTCGCAAGATTCATCTTAAAAAAAGTTTTGCTACTTCTGCCAATCCGGAGATTGGCATCATTTTTCCGAACTACATGAATCCCAGATAATCATGGTGTCGCCCATAAAGGGCTCTATGCGTGTTGTGGTATTCTTTTCGAGGGGCTTCGCTTCGCTGCGCACCCTCGCTATGATCAGTTTCGCCCCTGACGGGGCTCCCTCCTTGCGAAATCTTCGCTGTTTCCCTCAATGGTTTGAGTGTTTTACCAATCCTGAAGCTGAGATTGTTCCTGATGTTAAACCCAACATGTTGACATGATGTCCACATGCTGGAGGTAACGCGCGCCAATGCTATAAGCATATCACCTTGTAAAACAGAGCGTTTATCCTCCTATCCGGTCTTTAATAGAATTTTGTCCCAGTGCTGTCCACTGTATAGCATATGAAGGGATAAAACTCCCAAAGTTCTTTGAAGCGTATAGAGTGTTGATTGTGTAATGATACAGTGAATGAGAATACAAAGCGGATAACTGTACAGACGCTATTCCGGCTCCTTAATCGGCGCTAGGGCGAGCTCCGGTACCAGTACAGGCGGACGCTGTTCCGTCTCTCGTTACCATGAGAAAAAAGCATTTTGCTGTTACCTGAATCTCAGATTAGTTGGCAGATGCTAACTGCATATTGTGCAGCAAGATCAAAACCAAGCATCGAGCCAAGAAAGGTTCTATAGTGGATGGCAATGGGGCAGGGATAGAAAAATGAGTGAATACCAAAATGGAAAATGTATTGACAAAAGTACAGAATAGCACGGAATTGTTCAATGAAGAAAGAAAACGATAACTTGGCAATAATCAGCGACTCTGAGATCACGCTGCTCAACGAGCTTGTGAATACTCTGATAGACCTGGCCAATGAAGATGCAGAAAAAGCCCTGCAGCAAATGCTGTATTTGGTGGAAAACCGCAGTTTCAGCAAGCAAAAACGACTCTATGCTGATGTGATGAATAAGATTGGTGAATTCCATGGGCGTAATGGTAGAATAGAGCAGGCTACAGAAGTTTACAATCGCATGCTTGAGTATGTCCGTCAGGGAAAAATGAAAAAAATGGAGTTTATAGCACTGTCCAATCTCTCTCTATGCAAAGCTTATTCTGGCAAATATCTGGAAGCTATAGAGACCTGGAAACTACTCCTGATCAAAAACATAGATGCAGAGGAACGATTCCACTTGCTGAACAACATCAGTGCAGCATATGGCTATATAGGAGAAAACAGTCTTGCATTAAAGTATGCCTTCGCTGCCCTGCACATTGCAGAAACTCACAATTTAGAGGAATTTAAGATTTCTCCTCTGATAAACATCGGTACGGCTTTTGAAAGGGATCTGATGCACCAAAAAGCTTTGGATTATTGGCTTGTTGCGCTAGATTTGGCAAAGCGCGCTAATTCTTTGCAAAACACTTTTAATATATTGAGTAACATTTCTCTGGCTTACAATGCTTTGGGAAATAAAGAATTAGCCCTACAATATGCCTTTGAGAGCCTGGAACTAAGAAGAAAAAGTGCTTTTCAGAAAGAGGTGGCAGCCCCTTTGAACAACATCGGCTATATCTACGAAACTAATGGTGATCCGGATGCTGCACTGGAGTATTACGAAAAAGCCCTGAAAGTGTATCGGCAGAGCACTGATACTATGGCGATGGCAAATTGCATGGCCAATTTCGGTTCAATATACCAGATGAAAGGGGATTATGAAACTGCGCGCAAATATCTTGAGGAAGCTTTGGAAACAGTTGCGCTCACAGATTCGCAAACTGTCACCATTCGAGTGATGAACATGCTGGCAGATGTCTACACCAAACAGGGGGATTTTGAGAAGGGGTATTTGTTCATGCGGCAAATCCGGGAGAAAGAATACGATCTGAATGAAAATCTGAAAAAGAATAGTGTCAGTGTAAATGAGGCTAATTATTATAAACAAAAGATAGAGATTCAAGCAGATGCCTATAAGCAGCAAAATAAAGAACTGCGAAAAAAGAACAAGATCATCCAGCAAGCTGGCAAGGAATTGCAAGACAAGAATGCTGTTTTGAGTCACACTGTGGAGGTCTTGAATTGGCTGGTTTCGGTGATCAGTCACGATGTACGCGCTCCATTGGGAAACTTCAATCGGGTATTGGGTATGATTTTGGACGGCAGCATCCCAGAAGAAGGGCATGCTGAGATCTTGGCAAACTTGAAGACAAGCGGAGAAAACGTTTATAAGATGGTTAATGAAATGCTGGATGGAATCCGTTTACAACGCCGTAAACTGGATTTTAACGTGGATCTTGTACAGCAGGATTTGGTACCGATCCTGATGTCCATCTTTGCCATCTATTTGCCTATTGCCATGCAAAAAAGAATCGATCTCACATATGAATTTGCATCCGAAAAAATTGAGGCCATCTTCGACGCCGACCTGATCAAGATAGTGGTGCGGAATATATTGAACAATGCCTTGAAGTTTACGGAAGAGAGAGGATCAGTAAATATCTCGGTGGCTTCTGAGGGAGACAAGGTGCGATTGTGTGTGTCGGACACAGGCAAGGGGATGGATTGTAAAACCCTGCAAGCTTTACATGCAGGCTTGGTTCTCTCAAGCAGTGATGGAGATATTAAGGATGGCATAGGCTTGGGTCTGTCTTTATGCCGTAATGCACTGAACCGGATGAATGCCACGATGGAGATCGAAAGCAGCCCCGGAAAAGGTAGCCGGGTGAGCATTCTATTACCCCTGAAGTCCACATAACCCTAGGAGGGAGGGAAATTGTCCGGTCTCAACCGGCCAAACTCTGGAAAAGGATCAGTGATTGTGAGAATATTAATATCTGCAGATGGCTTATAGCGGGCAACTTGCATCATTATATAAAGAAAAGGCGGTTTCGTGCCGCCCTACCATCACAATGATTACTTCTTGTTACTCAAGGCAGAGTGTTTGCTGTAACCCTACCACCTAAATCATAGCTATTAGTAAAGACCGTTGCACATAGAAGTGGACAAAAAGTATAGATAAATAATACTTGACAAATCAGATGCGTAGGTTATATTGTCTCTATAACAACACAGGAGCTAAACATGGAAAAGCAAACCATAACCTT
>JAQWBI010000066.1 GCA_028706475.1 Candidatus Cloacimonadota bacterium | reverse complement strand
TCCTGCATACAATGAATGTCTGGTGAATGAGTTGCTTACGTTTGTATCGATTCCGAAGCTTTGACTCAGCCCAAACATCGTATGCCAGGGGATATTTTTAAACGCTTGCAGATATAGATATTTGATGCTGTGGCAGTCAAAATGCAGAAGCGGCATCAGCACCCGTTGTATGAGCCGCGCTTCATACAAAATGCGATACAGGCTTTCTTTGCTGCAGCAGAAATGGAGTCCCCGGGGAATATCCCAGATTATCCGGGCACCAAAATTCTCCAATTCCAAGCGGGCAATTTTTTCCAAGCTGCCCGATACTACAGCAAAATAATGATCTTGTTCCAATTTACATATCTTATATCTTAGGAATACAGGTAGCGCTTAATCTTCTGGGTAGGCGTCTTCTGGAAGGGTTCACTGGCGATCTGAACTTTGATGATACGGCTAAAATCCGCCAGTTGTTTGTTCACTTCACTACGATTTTTTTCCATCAGTTTCGGAATCTGGCTTTCTGGGATGTGGTCGTTGTCCAAAGCCTCGAAATCCGGATATATCATTACATGAAGCTGACGATTGCGTTCCAATACCAGCGATTCGCCCACATAGGGCATGTTGTTCATTTTTTGCTCCACCAGTTCCGGATAGATGTTTTCACCGCTGGGACCCAATATCACGTTTTTGCTGCGACCGCGGATATACACAAAGCCATCTTTATCTATAGTACCGATGTCGCCTGTGTATAACCAGCCATCCCGCAACACTTCAGCGGTAGCTTCATCAAACTTGTAATATCCCTTGAAGACCTGTTCACCCCTCAGTTTTATTTCTCCGGGGATTGTATGAGGGTCTTCAGACTCTACCTTGATCTGCAAAAATTCCACTTGTTTGCCACTGGATTCAAAACGGTGTTCATTCCAGTTTGCATATGAGATCAGGGGTCCGCACTCGGTCATACCGTAACCGATGGTGAAGGGAAATTTGATCTTTTTCATAAAGTGTTCCACTTCTGCATTCATAGGTGCTCCACCGGTGATAAGTTCGCGGATGTTTCCGCCAAAAGCCTGCATCAGTGTATCGTGGATCTTTTTAAGAATGATGTTTTTCAGTACGGGAATCTTTAGCAAAACCCTCATTTTAGGGGATTCGATAACGGGTTGAAGCTGTTTTTTATATATCTTCTCGATCAATAGCGGTACGGTAAGCACAATCTCTGGTTGTAGGTCTTTCATTGCGGCAAGCAGCAATTTGGGCGCAGGAATCCTATCCAGGAAGTTGATATGATTGCCTCGCGTAACCGGGTATAGTAAGTCGAAACTGCAAGCATAGGCATGTGCTAATGGTAAAAAGGCAAGTACTTTTGCACCCACATTGAACAACAAGTGATTGTGTGCAACTATCAAGTTTGCCAGCAAGCTGCGGTGAGGCAGCATCACACCCTTGGAAAAACCGGTGGTACCGCTGGTGTATATGATGGAGGCGATATCTTCGTTATCGCAGACATCCTCAATATCGAAACTGTCTTTATCCAGAGAGCTGGATGAACTGAATTCGGTAAAGTTCATGAGGGTAAACGGATGCTTCGAAAACTTCTCTTCCAGAATAGTGAAATCATCCAAAGACAATACAAAACGGACGTTTCTTAACTGATCGCCATCGATATTGTCGTATTTATCTTTGGAAATGAAGGCCAATTCGGCATCGCTGTGATTGATAATGTGCTGAGTGTCTTCGGGAGAAAAATTGGCCAGTATAGGCACAATCGTTGCACCATAAGTGACTGCGCTCAACCACACCAGACCCCAGTTACTGCAGTTCTTTCCCGCCAGGGCAATCTTGGTTCCTTTCTTTATATCCATATCTTTGAATATTCTGTGTAACCATAGTATCCGACCAGCTACATCTGCATAGCTTATTGAGGGGCCGGGATAATTTGTAAACGCGGGAAGATCCCAATATTCACGAATGGATTTAACAATTTTTACAATCAACTTCTCGTCTATCATTCTGCTTTCCTTCTCTGCTGTATTTGATACCAATCGGGCATGGTTCTCAGACCTTTTTTTTAATGGCAATTGCAAGAAAGACTGCTGCTCAAGCTTTGTCAAGTAAAAGATGATTTTTCATGCTTCTAGCAACAGCGAAAGATAAAGGTGATAAAGCAAGATGCCGCTAGTAAGGGGCACCGATACGTGCTTGTTCCCGCTATTCTATGGCATTGTCCTAATTCCGTTTATTCTGTCGTAGAATCTACGCACAAAAGCCGAAGCTCTGGGAAATGCCAGTGGTGGAGTAATGTCTTGAGCCAGATAACACATAAAAGCGGTGGCCAGAGCGCAGCCCGTGCCATGACTATAGTGCCAATTGTGCGCTGTAAATGTATGCAGATGGCAGTCTCTTGGGCTTACATAGGCTTCAGTGAGTTCTTGCACCGTGCTTTCGCTTTCGGGACTGATAACTGCCTCGGCTAGCCGGTGCCCGCCAGTTAGCAACACGCTTGCCCCGCTTTTGTGACACAGATCCTGTGCTGCGAGGAGTGCATCTTGGATATTGCTGATCCGGTGCGCACTCAGTATCTCAAGTTCGGGGATGTTTGGGCAGATGAAATGTGCTTTATCTGCCAGCTTGTGCAGGCAAAAAAGGTTTTCTTCATCTATGAAGGCTTGACCGCTGCTGGGAGCGATTACCGGATCCAGGATCACGCGATAACCGGAGCTCTTGTCCAAAAAATCAGCGCATAATTCCATTTTCTCTACGCTAGCCAGGGCACCAATTTTAACGAAGCGGATGTCGGGACTTTGAGTAAGCTGTTTTAATGCCCCGAGAAAGGCCTCGCGGGGCACATTGTGAATAGCTTTTAGCCCCAGTGAATCCTGGATGGTGATGGCTCCCACGCAGCATTGCAAACGGAAGCCAAACAGTGCCGCGATTCGAATGTCCTGGTTTATCCCGGCG
The DNA here is from genome assembly GCA_028706475.1 of Candidatus Cloacimonadota bacterium. Lineage (NCBI taxonomy): Bacteria > Pseudomonadati > Candidatus Cloacimonadota > Candidatus Cloacimonadota bacterium. The sequence continues at coordinate 4,049 of JAQWBI010000066.1, read as the reverse complement.
CCACCGCTACTATCGATGGCGCCGATTGTTGCCATCACATCAGGCATGAATATCCGCTTTGTCGGTTTTGATGGCACACAGGTTGCCGCACATACTGCAGCGATCCTCTTGGCTGTGAGAGGTATCATACTTACGTTTTTGTGCCAATTCAGGATCCACGCAGTTTTGGAAGATGGTATCCCAATCCATTTGTCGACGCGCTTTGGCGATTGTATTGTCGATGTGTACCGCTCCGGGACAGCCCTTGGCTATATCGGCGATATGAGCGGCAATGCGGGAAGCGATGATGCCCTGTTTCACATCTTCCAAATCCGGCAGGCAGAGGTGTTCTGCGGGAGTAACGTAACACAGAAAATCCGCTCCGGCTGAAGCTGCTAAAGCACCGCCGATGGCGCCGCTGATGTGATCGTAGCCACAGGCAAAATCTGTGGGTAGAGGGCCCAAAACGTAGAATGGGGCATTATCGCAGAGCTTTTTCTGCAATCTTACGTTTGCTTCGATATCCGTGAGTGGCACATGTCCCGGGCCTTCCACCATCACTTGTACATTGGCATCACGAGCGCGTTTCACCAATTCTGCCAATACGATCAGCTCGGAAATCTGAGTGGAATCTGTGGCATCGAAGATGGCCCCGGGGCGGAAGCCATCGCCCAAGCTGAGGCAAAGGTCGTGCTTTTTACAGATGCTCAACAATCTGTCGTAATCTTCATACAGAGGGTTTTCTTTGCCGCTGTGCATCATCCAGCGTTTGAGCAGCGATCCTCCCCGGCTCACGATGCCCAAAAGGCGTTTGTCGTTTGAATGTGCCAGCAGGCTCCATCGGTTTATACCGGCGTGAACGGTTACAAAATCTACGCCTTGCTCCGCTTGATCCTGGATTTCTTCAAAGAGCATATTCGGCTCGAAGTCGCGGATATCTTTACCTTTTTTGTCCAGTTCCGAAGCCACCGCATAGATGGGCACAGTGCCTAGGATTAACGGGCTTTCTTTCAGCATTGTCTTACGAATCTCTTTCAGGTTCCCACCGGTGGAGAGATCCATCACGCTATGAGCGCCGAATTTATCGCAAAGGGCAAGCTTTTCCAGTTCCAGCGAGAGCTCGCACTGCAGGTCTGATGTTCCAATATTGGCGTTGATTTTGGTGCGGGTATTGTTGCCGATAGCGGTGGGTCTGGCATTGCGGTTTCGATTGTGAGGTATCACCACTTCGCCTTTCGCGATCAGTTTCATCAGTTCTCGGCAGTCGATCTGCTCATCTATAGCTACGCATTGCATTTCCTTAGTCATCTTGCCTTGTTTGGCCATATCTATCTGTGTCATGATTGTGTCTCCTTTAGGATTGTGTAGAATTGTATAATTTTTCTCTTCAGTTCGCTTGCCGTGGCAGAAGAGCCGAAGTGTCTGATAAAGCATAGGTTGCGAGCTCCGCTTGCCAATACTTCCGGCATATTGTGAGGGAAGATTCCCCCTATTGCCACAAGCGGTACTGGAGCTTGCTGGATTACATAGTGTAGGTTTTCGGTGCCAAGGGGAGCATCGGGAATCTTTTTTGCCACAGTAGAGTATATGGGGCCAAAGCTCATGTAGTCCGGTGCTTTCAGCTCACCCGCATATTTCATCTGTGATATCATTGTCATGGCTTCATTGAGGTTGTGAGTAGAAACTCCGATTATCTTGTCGTCAGGTAGTTTATTTCGGGCTTCTGTCCAGGGATCATCCTCCGGCCCAAGGTGTAGGCCGTCGGCATCTGATAAACGGCAGAGCTCGATGTTGTCGTTTACGATGAGACGGGTTTTGCTGCCTTTGCAAATGGATACCAGGTCTTTGGCCAGTGCCAGCAGGTTTTCGAAGGGCATCTCTTTGTCTCTTAGCTGAATGAATGGAACTTCCATCTCCACGCACAGCCTGGTAAATTCACGATAACCCAAATCGGGTGAAGTCATTACTATATATAGTCCAAAGTCCTGCATCGATCAGTCCTTTCCCAGAGCGGAGCTTATCAATTTGGCGGCTTTCATCCCGGAAAGCAGCATCCCGCCAAAGATTGGCCCCATGCGATTGCTACCGCTTACCCCGCAGGCAGCCATGCCGCTCACATACAATCCGGGATATAGTTCTGATGTGTATTGAATACAGGCTTTCTCGCCCGCTTCTGCATTCATCGATCTTTCTCCCCGGATTCCTGTCTGAGGCAGCTTAAGAGTTACCTGATTCTTGTTCACCAGAACTTTTACTACTTCTGAGGGGTGTCCCGTCGCGTCCAAAACGATTGTAGCCAGCAGTGAAAGCGGATCCACGTGCATATCCAGGCGTTTTATGGGAGTCCAGTTTACCACTACTCCCCGGACTCTATCTTCTTTTACCCGTACATCTTCCATGCACATACCGGAAAATATGGCACAACCGTTATGACTAGCGTGGTAGATGAGTGCGGAAGTGGCTTCGGCGGCATCGGCTACATAGAATCCAGGCTTGTGTTCTCGATGATTGATACCGTATTTTTGCAGGATAAAGCGGGCTTCTTCTTGGATTACGATGCTATTGAACAGCATGGCACCGCCCCACATGCCTCCGCCGGGGGCCAATTTACTTTCGATGAGACAGGTTTTGATGTTTTTGGATCCCAGTTCCGCGGCGCAGATAAGGCCCGATGGCCCCGCACCTACAATAATTACGTCGTTTTCAAGATGTAGAGACAGTTTGTTGAACCACTCTTGACAGATGGCTGTGGAAATAGTTTTTTCCATGTGTTTCCCCTTATCATTATTCTGGGGGGATTGAGAGGATCCTTCGAGGTTTGAATCTGGTGGGGAGTATTATGTACTTCCTAGCGCCGGTATTATCCGGATCAGGTTCGAAGGGTATATTCTCAGCTGAAAACTCAGCACCCCTGTATAGATTTCAAGATTATTACATAGGCTTTTCTGTCAACAACAATGTGGATGTGCGGATTGGAGTAACTATCTGTCTATGCTTTTTTTTGGGGGGGGGGTTATGGAGCCGGGACCCGGAAGCAGGCCCGGGTTTCACGATCAGCTCTTTCTGTTTGCGGATCTCGCCCGGAGAAGGAATATGGATGGGATTTCCAGTTTCAAAATCCAGACCCGTATAATACATGCATGTGCTTATCGTCATTGGGGTGGGAGTGAATTCCTGTACTTGCTCCACGTGAATCTTATGTTTTTCCAGCCAGTGTTTCAATGCCAGAGCATCATCCATAGTGGTGCCGGGATGGCCGATAATGATGTAGGGGATGATCTGCCGTTTGACGATGTTTGTGTAAATCATCACAGCACGATCGGGTCTCTTTCCGCTATTGCCTTCCGGACTGTAGGCGTCATCGGATCGCAACCGGCGCTGGGCAGTATAATGATTCACCATGGAGTCCATATTTCCAGAGCTGATGCCAAAAAACAGTCGAGGAGCGCCAAGTGCCATGAAATCCGCGTCGTTATGCCAATCCGGTTGAGCGATGATGCCTACCTTGAATCCGGCTGCTTCCAAGCTCCGCGCGATGATGGGCACGCCAAAGGAGGGATGGTCTACATAGGCATCTCCGCTGATGAGGATGATGTCGCAGGCAGACCAAGCACGGGCATTCAGATCGCTTTTATTAACTGGGAAAAACGCCATATTATTCCAAATAATGTACTGGAAACTACTGTCATGTCAAGCTTGGAGTGCCACAGCGACCGAAGGGAGCTTTTGAATCATTATTATCTTTCCCTTTGTTCGATCCAGTGCTGAACCTGATATCAAGGTGTTATCATCCTGTGCTCACTCGATGATAACCCGATGATATCTACTTCTCTACACGTTGATACACAGAGTGTGAACCGCAGCTCTGAATCATTCGGCAGATTATCTGCCAAAGTGGAGTATGGCAGCCCAGCAGAAAACGACATTCGTACCTTGACGAGTCACTAGTAGAGCGTTCATAAAACAATATATCATACTCTAATCTCATCCATCTTATATCTCCACCTGAACACGACAGGCGATTGATTTAGCTCATCAATACCTTTGTAGATTCGATCAATTAGTTCTTC
>JAQWBI010000065.1 GCA_028706475.1 Candidatus Cloacimonadota bacterium | reverse complement strand
AAGATGGCATACTGGCCTTCTTGTCAATTCGGTTTCGAAAGCATATTTTAGTCGTTTCGCCCACTTTTTCACCTAACTCATGCGCTAACTCATTGGAAATAGATCAGGTCAAAGTGAACAGTCTCCCTCTCCCCTTTTTTGATACAGAGCATTATCAACTGCTCATCCTCCAGCCTGTTACTAGTATTGAGAGAGTTTAAAACAAAGTCACCGAACTCTGCAAATCAATCACCGATGTCTACAAGTGATGTTCAGATATGCATAATTTAGCAGCGTATCTGTTTTGACTACTGATGATAGGTTTATGAGTAAGTTATACTGTTCCGTAATGTTTGATTCTGATGCGACGCCTTATATTTCTGAGCCTTGGAAATCTCCGTTACGGGTAATCAGAGCTTCGGAATCCTCCGCTACGGGGAACTTGCCATGTAAACTACCTGGATACTAGTGTCAGGTCAAGCTTGGTGTGGTAATCCAATCCAGCAAGGAATCAACATTCTACTAGCAGTTTGATCTAGTAAATCCGTTCTATCTGCGTCTCTGCGTGCTATATCTCCTCCATACACCACATAGTGCCGAAGCAGATATCAAGGTGTTATCATCCTGTGCTCACCCGATGATAACCCAATAATATCTGGTTCAAATATAGATATCCTGAGGAGGAATGAAGCGATTTAGTATGGGATCCACTTCGAAAAAGCAGTGTGAATTCCAGCCTGTAGATCGATTTTTTTTTGTAATCTGCAATTTTCCCAGAGAGAAACATGGGATTCGCAGATTTGAAACCTTGCTGGATGAAATGCAAGCGCTCTCATATATTTCGTTTATAGGTATGAGATAAAACTTTTACATGATATTGGCGCAAAATGTGCGAGTATCAGAATTTGAGCGATATATCGTCCAGGAGGTACTTATGAAAAAGATAGTATCCGTGATAAGCTTGGCATTCATCATGATGTTGAGCTTGTACGCAGAAGATTTTGCCATCCGCAAAGCCAGTGATCTGCGACTGGAAACGTATAGTATTGCTACTGCCGATGGATCCTACATGGTTTTTTGGAGTGATCGGGATTCTGGAGATGCAGATATTTACTGTCAGAAGATCAGTTCAGATGCCCAGGTTCTTTTCAATGAAGCTGTACCTCTGATAACCGGACCCGGAGATCAGAAGTTGCAAAGAGCTAGTCGTAGTTCGGACAACAATTTCTTCGTGATCTGGGCTGATATTGATATCGAAACCGTAATGGGCCAAAGGATCCAGAAAGTAAGCTCCAATAGCCAGGCACTTTGGGGAAATGGAGCGCAGTTTAGCAATACCCCGATTACTTACGGAGATATCTTCATCCTCCCCGACGACCAAGGAGGTGCCTATGTATTTCATCAACGTCCCTATCATAAAGAAATTATAGGTCAACATCTGGACAGCTTTGGCAATTGTCTGTGGCCGATATCGGGAAAGACTCTTGTAGATTACGACGAGAGTTCAATCAGGCTGGACTCGGTAGTTACAGATGGAGAGGGCGGTTTTATCCTAAATGTAGCGTACCAGATCAATTCCATCTGGAATTCCCGTCTGCTTCGCTTCTCTGCCTCCGGAACTCAAATAGGAGAAGAGCCGATCCTGCCACACAATGCACTGGAGTTTATAGATTACCAGATCCTACCTCCGGTGAACGGCCAATATGTGATTTACCGAGCTCCCGATCCGGGATCCAAAACAATGTATCTGAACAAAATGGATGTTAACGGCAACCTGCTCCTGGATACCAGCTTGTCTTACGAACTCGGAAGCCTGGATTACGGGACTTTGAAAAGCATTACCAATACTCCCAATGCAGGAGTGGCAGTCTGTTGGACCGCTCATGAAACAGATACTGATATCCAGTTCCAAAGCCAGCAGTTCAGCCCTTCACTAAGTGCAGTGTGGAGCCAGCCAGTTACCGTATCAGCGGAAAACATCAATGTAAGCAGCACTAAACTCAATCCACTGGCAGATGGCAGCTTATGGCTGTTTTGGCATGGTAATTATGAGGATCCTTATTTTAAGACGCAATTGCTGGATAGTGCGGGATACCCCATCTTTGAACAAGGTGGAAAGCTGATTACAGACCAATCTTCCAGTTATCTGGGCATTGGCAATCAAAATAAAGGAATCATGTTGTGGGAAACCGTTGAATCCGGTTATAAGAAGCTCAATATTCAGGGCGTAAGTTTGAATGGTGCCCTCAGTTACTCTGAAGGGGGATATACCCTGCAACAATGTCTGAATTACAACTGCCAAATATATGATACCTTTAGCCTGGGGAATCGCTATCTTAGCCTTTGGCTGGATAATCGGGACAATACCAGTATCAACTTCCAGCTCCTGGATCAAAACGGACAAGCACTTTTGGAGCCCGCTGGCAGAGCTGCCACAACCAATATATTGGGCACCATAGATATCAAGGCAGCTACAACCACCCAGAACAATGAACTGGTGTTTATCTATAGAAGCACTACCGACACTCCGGACGGTCTGGAGTATGTCACATATTTGCAAACAATTAATGCCATGGGAGAACTGGGATTTTCCCCCAATGGTCTGGTGCTTCCAGGCAACGCCGAGCGCTTGAGTGCGGTTGACAATGCCATATACATCACGTGGGTCCAACCTTACGAGAATTCGTCGTCTGGCATCATGGGACAGAAATTGCTCAATCATCAACCAGTATGGGGAGATAGCGGCAAGCTCATCAAGATTATTCCTGAGAACCTGTATACCGAAATAGTAGGCATGGCAGGACACTATATCATTTGGGAACAAATAAGCCTTGACGAAGATTATATCACACAATGCAAAACCTTGCGCATAGACGATAATGGCGATCCGGCTTCGGGTTGGGATCCTATGGGCATGGATATTTTCGAAGGCCTCTCATATAGAGATGAGGAGCTGAAAGATGCTGGCATTATCGATGATGATCTGGTAGTGTTTGTATCGCTATTCAAGTATAGTACGCACTCTCAAAGAATCCAGCGGATAAATGCAGCTTCTCAGCGCTTGTGGGGAGCCGGTGGACTGGTTTTCGGAGATACCAATGATTTCAAACAAATAGCTTCTGTAGTATATGATGATGAGATTTCATATCTGGCTACCGGTGCGAATAACTGCATTAACCTGCATAGAGTATCTGCAACTGGGGAACCGATTACTCCAGTAGAGGGAGTAGTAGTGATTCCCAATCCCAATCACTGCTATGATGCCGTACTGAAGAAATTTGCAAATGGCTCCATGCTCTGCGCTTATAGCGATAATGATGGATACTTGATCCAGAACCGTGATCTATATATCCGTCATATCGATCCTTATGGCATTCCTTCGGGGGATTCTCCAATCCTTCTTTGCGGTGAACGCTATCAGCAGGAATACACCAGAATGGCGGTGATCGGTAATGATGCCCTGATTACCTGGGCTGATAGCAGAACTGGGATCATGAATGGCGAAGAAACCTGGGCCGGCATCTGGGGACAAATGGTATCCAGCCAGTACGTGGCTACTGACGATCCTCATGCCAGTCTCGTAACCGTACCAGGAATCATTGGAAACTACCCCAATCCCTTCAATCCCAGCACCAACATCAGCTACTCTTTGCCATCTCCAGCAGCTGTATCCCTATACATCTACAACCTCAAGGGACAGAAAGTGAAGACACTGCTTTCGAACGTGAATAGTCCTGCTGGAACTCACGTGGAAATCTGGAATGGCACAGACGACAGCGGTAAACTTGTAAGCAGCGGCATGTATTTCTGCCGGCTTGAGGCGGATGGCTACAAAGCTGTTCGCAAAATGATACTGGCGAAGTAGAATAAAAACACTTAGCTGTAGGGGCGCTCACTGTGGCGCCCTTTATCGCTGTGTTAATTCTGCTTGCCAGTTATCCAATATCGGAAACGATGAGTATGACAATAGAAAGTATTAAGGAAAAGTGATGCATATCAAAGACGCACAGCTATTTAAGGAGATAATGGCACTTGTAGAAGAGTATCTCAGTGCCAGAGCTAATGCCCAAAATGTAATCAAATACTCCCGCTATTTTAAAGAAGGCTACAATGCCTGGGGTGCTTCGTCTGAAGATGTACAAGCAGCATTCAGTCTTGTTCAGGAACAATGCACATCTTTGAGCTTGGATAAACTAATTGAGCTAGGCAAGCTGATGTTTCTACACGGTAAATACGAAATGGGCAGTCTGGCAATCCTGCTAATGGAGAAGCGCTACAAAGAATACGATAAAGGCACATTTGCAGGCATCAAACAATGGTTCGACTTTGGCGTGGGCAATTGGGGTCATAGTGACCACTTATGTACAACTGTATGTCCTACGTTCTTGACCCGTGATATCGTAGGGATAGACGATTTCCTGCCCTGGCGTGATGCTGAAAGCCGCTGGACGCGAAGAGCGGCACCGGTTACCTTTATCAAGATCAAAAAGGAAGCCGATCCACAAAAACTGCTGGATTTCGTACGTCCGTTGATGACCGATTGTGAGCGTGTGGTTCATCAAGGCACTGGATGGTTCCTGCGGGAATTGTGGAAAGTCCATCCCCAGAAAGTGGAGGACTTTTTGTATGAATACCGGAATAGCGCGGCTCGGTTGATCATTCAATATGCTACTGAGAAGCTAAGCAAGGAAGAACGCTTACGTTTCAGAAAGGATAAACTGGGAACTGATAAATAGAAAAATCGCAGGGAACATCCGAGAGGAGTTCCCCACGTCTTGGAGGGCATTTGTGTAAGGTCTAAACCTTGATTATTTAGAAAATCAATTCCACATAACTGTCAATAATTTTCAGGGAGCTTCATTCAATTTGTCCCACTAGAGTTGTTGATTATTTGACACAGTTCATTTATCCTTGTTATTGCAAGGCAGATATAGCAAGTTCCGGAGATGGCGTTAAGAAATTGATTCATCCATGATGCCCTATGCAAATCAGGGAGTATTTTATCTGATTTCGTTACGAAGCAGGTTATGGTTAGTTGTGGAAAAGAATAGACACCTCCTATCTTGTCTGCCGAAATTATGGGAGCCTTCTTCTTGACAAAGATGAAGGCAGCATTAAACTTAAAATAGAGGTCAAAATGTTAACGTTTCCACATAATTGCCCCGGAGATATCGATTCAATGAACGCTTGCACACGACATCCCGGAGGCAATGTACTGATTGAATATACAATGTTACAGCCTAATTTACAGCGATCAAGTGATATATGAAACCTGAATATTCGCATTTGATCCGCCACAAGAAGGCCATAAGCGCTTCCGGTACACTTGTATTGTATTGGATGCAACAAGCTCAAAGAGTATCTTTCAATCCTGCATTGGATTATGCTATTCATACTGCAGTCGAATTGCGCTTGCCCCTACATGTTGTATTTGTACTCAGCCATGATATTCCCGACGCCCAATCTGCTCACTATCGCTTTATGTTGGAAGGACTTGCTCAGACCGGTATTGAGCTGAAGAAGCTAAAGATCGGCTTCCACATCGTTGCCGGAGACCTGCCTGAATGCGTAGAAAAAGTAGCAAAGGATACCAAGGTATTGATCTTGGATCACGGATACCTTGCCTGGCAAAGAGCCTATCGCGACATTCTGTTCAGTTCTCCTGCTCTTTTGCATTGTGACCTGGTAGAAGTGGATACTGAAGCTGTGGTTCCAGTGCATCTGGCCTCGTCCAAAGAAGAGTATAATGCAGCTACTCTGCGACGCAAGCTTCTGCCCCAGCTCGGCTCATGGCTCTCCTGGCATCCGGAAGATCCCGGCGCATTGATCCCAGCCGGTATAGAATGTGCTCCACAAGGTAAGTACTCCGGTAGATTGGAGCACCGGGCGGAACTCCTCATTTGGGCTCGCAAGGTTCTGAGCTTGAGTGCAGAAACCGGTCCTGCTTACCTCATAAAGTCCTCACACAGCGAAGCACTGGCAACACTGGACAGCTTTATCAGAGACAAACTGAAGGACTATTCCACTTTAAGAAACCATCCCAATTTAGATGTCCAGAGCCACATGAGCCCTTATCTGCATTTTGGCCAAATCTCCCCTCTACAGATAATCCACCAAATCTGTGAAACCTGTGATGTCGATATGGCATCCATTCCAGAGCTGATCAACGGAAAAGCGGGACTGGATGGCATGGCGCAAAGCATTGGTGCTTTTGCAGAGGAGTTGATTGTCAGACGTGAATTAGCGATGAATTTCTGCCACTACAATCCAGATTACAAAAACAGCTCTGCCCTGCCGGACTGGGCGATTAGAACTCTGAACGATCACCTTGCCGATGCCCGGGAAGGTGACTACAGTCTGGAACGGCTGGAGCTTGCAGAAAGCTCCGATATATACTGGAACGCAGCTCAACGCGAGCTGCTGATGACCGGAAAGATGCACAATTATATGAGAATGTATTGGGGGAAACGAGTGCTGGCATGGTGCCCCTCGGTGGAAGAGGCGTATCAGATCCTGGCGTATTTGAACAACAAGTATGAATTGGATGGCCGTGATCCCAATGCTTGGGCAGGAATAGCCTGGTGTTTTGGCAAACATGACCGGCCATGGGCCCCTCGTCCCATATACGGTATGGTCCGCTATATGAATTCTGCTGGCTTACAGAGGAAATTCGACATGAAGGCTTATATACAGAAATGGAACTGAGGACAACTGATGAAATGTAAATTGATTGCCTGTTTATTGCTCTTCATCTGTATGGGATTGTGGGCTCAGGAAGCTACTGAAAAGGAAAAGATCATCATAGGCGGAGATTCTGATTATTGCCCTTATGAGTTTATCAACGATGAAGGCAATCCGGATGGCTATAACGTGGAGCTTAGCCAGGAGATAGCAAAAATATTGGGTAAGGAGCCGGTGTTTCGCTTAAGTAAATGGGCTTTGGCGATGGAACGTTTGGACACATCAGAGATCGATGTCGTACAGGGCATGGCCTTCAGCGTGGAACGAGCTATGAAGTATCATTTTAGTTCTGCCCATGCTGAAACATGGCGTACGTTTTTTTATCGAAAGGACTCCAATATATCCAGAGAAAGCGACATTATGAATAAGTCAGTAGTGATCCAACAAGGCGATATTGCTGGCGAGTACTTAAAGAAGATCGGATTCCACGGTACTCTCAATGAAGTACCCAACCAGGAGATTGCGTTGAAATTGCTAAGTAAGGGCGATTTTGACGTATCTTTATTAAACTATACTATTACGATGTACATCATTCGTCAAGAGAACATAAAG
>JAQWBI010000064.1 GCA_028706475.1 Candidatus Cloacimonadota bacterium | reverse complement strand
ATTAAATTTGAAGAAACGGTGATTAAAACCAGTCAGAGAATGACCGCTATAGAAGCCCATTTTCCCGATTTGAAGTTTTCGGTGATGAAAATTGAAGTTTTCAGTGAGGGTTTATACAGTGAGGGTTTATAGTGGGAGGTATTGAACAGTCTCGGGAGAGGAGGCGAGGGAGAAATCAAGAAAACAGTTGACATAATTCCCATCATCATAATATTGAACATATGTTCACTTGCCTGCTGGCCGTTAAGCCTGATGGCCAGTGCCAGGACAGTGGATATTCAAGATACATGAGCTACACAGATGCAGTGCTCTCAAAGCAGGCTCCTCATCTGGAAAACTCGATCAACAGGCTGGGATTCACACCTTTTTTATGAAGGAGGTTACAATGCCAAATCGTGACGGTACCGGACCTTTGGGAGATGGGCGTTTAGGCAGGAGAATGGGTAATTGCTTCTTTTCCCGCAGTACGAACCTGAATGCGCCAGACACCGGGAACTACTACAGTCGGGGTTTTACCAATATCGTAATATCTCTATTTGTAAACATCGTTAGACATCTTTTAAACAGAAAATCAATAACCAGGAGGTAAACATGCCAGGTTTCGATGGAACAGGACCCTTTGGAGACGGACGTCCCGGAAGAGGACTAGGTCCCTGTGGTCGTTTTGATGGCTTCCTAGCTAGCGGCGGCTATGGTCGCGGCAGAGGACGTCGTTTTGGTGGAGGTTTTGGATACCGTTATCGTGTAGGAGCATATCCTGTACAAACCAATTACGCGTATCGTGAACCTATTTATAGCTACACAAAGGAAGACATGCTAGCTCAAAAAGCCGAAATTGAGAAGCAGTTACAATGGCTGAACGAGCAATTATCCCAAGAGGATAAAAGCTAGTTTGCTTTGAGCATAACATCCCATGTATTCGAGGAGGTAAAACATTGCCTCCTCGAAAATTTATGCTCGATGGAAAGTATTGATCTGAAATCCTGCCGTGCTTGCGCATTGTGCGATTCGCGAAAGCATGTGCTTGCTGGTGAAGGTAATGCGCATGCGAGTATACTTCTGATCGCTCAGGCTCCAGGTGAATTGGAGGATGAATCTGGCAAGATGTTTATGGGCCCAAGCGGTGATGTATTTTGGTCCATTATCAATGCAATAAATGCATCTCGAGAAGACTTTTATATGACCAATTTGCTAAAATGCAGATTACCGAAAAACCGAAGGCCCAAACAGACAGAAATAGCTGCTTGCTCAAAGCATTTGGAGCAAGAGTTGAATATGGTATCACCTACAGTAGTGTCGCCTTTGGGCTATTATGCCTGCAAGTATATCTTTGAGACGCGAAAGATCGGCAGATTCGATAAATCGGAATACCCATCATTTATTGGGAAAGCGTTTGTTTGCCAGGATTTCATCGTAATCCCCCTCAGCCATCCCACATCACTAATACACCATCCCGAATACCGCAGTCAAGCGCAGATAAACTATTATCGGGCTTTCCGTCTGGAGCCCTGCAAATGGTTCAGTTTGTGTCCCGTTCGCGCTCTTACCCAAGCTGGACGCATTGGATATTTTTGGACAGATCATTATTGCCTTAATAAATGGCAGGAATGTGAACGTTATAAACTGGAAGCAGGGGGCATCGCTCATGCTGATAATATGCTTCCTGATGGCAGTTTCATTGTCGCAAAAAGCCCTTGATATTTGGAGTTAACATGAAATATCTATTTGGACCGGTTCCTTCACGCCGTTTGGGCATATCATTGGGCGTGGATTTGGTGCCTCACAAAGTCTGTAGTCTCGATTGTGTTTACTGTGAAGTAGGCAAGACCACTCTGCTTAGTATAGAGCGTCGGGAATATGTTCCCATCGAAGAAGTGATAGCAGAATTGGATGCTTATTTGGCAAACAAACCCGAGCTGGATTTCATTACTTTTTCAGGCCAAGGTGAGCCTACTCTAAACAGCGGGTTGGGACGAGTGCTGGACCACATCAAAGACAATTATCCCATATATAAAGTAGCGATACTTAGCAATGGCACCATGTTCTGGGATGCACCTCTGCGAAAAGAAGTAATGAGGGCGGACGTAATATTACCCGATCTTGATGCTGTATCGCAAGATGTGTTCGTGAAAATCAACCGACCTCATGCAGGATTGGACATTTCTAAAGTGATTCAGGGGCTGAAGGATCTCAGGTCAGAGTTTTCAGGAAAGATCTGGATGGAAGTATTTTTGGTTCCTGGAATAAACGATAGTCCAGCAGAATTGGAGCACATCAGAACAGAGCTTCTTGCCATTTCTCCGGACAGAGTTCAGTTGAACAGCCTCGATCGTCCCGGTACGGAAACCTGGGTAAAAGCCATACCACGATCCAGACTTCTAGAGATAGTCGAATACTTCAAACCTCTGGTGGTGGAAATAGTCGCCAATCCACGGAGTCGCAAGACCATTCCCAGTTTTAGCACTAGAATTGAGCAGCAAATACTCGCTACGATCAAACGTCGCCCCTGCACGGATCAAGATCTCTGTCAGATTCTTTCACTGCATAAAAACGAACTGAACAAATACCTTAGTGTACTGCTGGAAACCAATCGGATAGAATCAATCGAGATGGAGCGGGGTAACTTCTTCAAGATCAAAAAGTGAAAATGGAAAACCCGAAAGCTGTGTAACCTCCGGGTTGTATGTATCCAGCTTACTTCATCAGAGTAATCCTGCGCAGATAATGATTTCCTTCGACAGTCAAGCGCAGGTAATACATTCCGCTGGGAAGAGTATTGCCCCTGTCGTCACTACCGTCCCAGATCAATTTGTACCAACCTTCTTTCTGCTCGGTATTTAGCAAATTCCGCACTCTCTGCCCACGGACATTGTATATATCCAGAGATACGTTACCGGATTTCCCCAGTCCGTAGATGATGTTGGTATCTGGATTGAAGGGATTGGGATAGTTTTTATTAATTCCGCTAATCGGGGGGGATGGCGGGAATTACACCAATATTGTCCTCAAGAAAGATGTTCACAGGTCCGAAGAAATCGCTGTAGCCATCATAATCCACGCTCTCCAGCCAGTAATAATAGCGTATTGGGGCAAGCTTTTCCTTGTCGACCCAAAGATAGCTTTGCATTTGGGAAGTGTTGGTGGCAGAGATCATATCGCTAACGGATATGGCTTCTTCCCAATTGCTTACTGTAGCGCGAAAGATCTGAAAACCCATCACATCTGTCTCAGATTGAGTTACCCACTGTAGTTGAACATGGTTCTGAGGATTGAGCGATACTGTGAACGAAGAGAGTTCCACCGGTAGCGTTTGACCACCCGTCAGTCCGATTTTGAAAGTTTCCTTGGCATTGTTTTTGCGGCATCCGGGAAAGTATAGGTAATCTCCAGGATTCGGGGATTGTCAGGGGTGAAATTCCCGGTAATACCGAGTAGCGCCTCCCACGAATATTGCAGGCTCCTGCGTAGTCCAATCGAAATTCCCGTCGTCTGCAGCAGTCCAATAGAAGTGTATGGTTTTCTCGCGGTTTTCTACGATGGGATCTTCTATGTATCCATTAATAGTCCACTGTCTGCGCACATATTCGGGAAAGATATCCGGGGTAACTGCTGTTGATGCGCTGAAGCTCGAGATCGGGTTTGTATCTCCGGATATTACCAGATTGTTAGCTGTTGGCGAACTGTAAGCATTCACTGTAGGGGCATCTGTTCCGGTAAGTGTCCCGTTGGTAATCGTAAGCGTACCTTTGATGGTAATCGGAGTTAGGAACTCCACTCCCTCTGGGTTGTTGATTTCAACATCCTGCAAATATCCATCTTCCATGTTTCTCAAGTACTGTTTGGCATCTCCCGCAAAAGCAATGCCGGAGCTTGTACCGGAAATGATGGTGCCCGTGTTGAAGAGGTTACCATACATTGTCACAGTACCGTTATTCACAAATGTGGCATTATACCCAATCTCGAAAAGTGCCTTATCAGTGGGATTATCCGGATTACTCGGGTTATTGGTGTTTACTGTTATGCTACCGTTATTTACTAAGTCCTCATCGGGATCAATCCCGTTTTCCACGCTGAACCTGTTCCCTCCATCGATTTCTATGGCTCCACCTGCTTTTATCACCATCTGATCCACATCAAGGCTTATCTCATTCATAGCAATGGTGACTCCACTAGATACTATTATCCCAAATGAGTTACTCATATCGGGATAAAGCCATGACAGCTGATTTCCTTGAGCGACATAACTGATAGCATTTGTAGACTCCAGCCAGTTATTAGGATTTGACCAGTGGTTGTTCTCGGTGCTTAGCGGATCTGCAGTCTTATAGTAGAATTGCTGAATATTGGCACTTGGGATAAAACCGATGCCAACACAATATACATTCGGGTAATTGATTTCTGACCAATTCCATACAAATTCCAGATCCCAGTTTTCATATCCCGGTTGAGTGCTGGTGGTTCCTTTCATATCAGTCTCGGATCTTGCCATTTCAGGCAACAGGCTTGCGACTGGTGTACCGTAAGGATCAAGGACTGTTGCAGAGCTGAGATAATAGCTATTCTGTACGGAGGCAGAGCCCGTATAACCTCCCAAGCCGGGAGGGAGCTTACCATCAACTCTACCCGCTAGACCACCAATTCCGCCTTCTCCTACTCCGGAGATACCCTGCTGTACATTACCAGTGGCATAGCAGCGTAGAATAGCTCCGTCTATGGTGCAGCCTGCCAAGCCGCCCACGCGGTCTCCACCATGTACATTCCCAAGGTAAAGCAATCATAGGTAATTCCAGTTTCATTACAGCCCCCTAAGCCTCCATACTTTATGCTATAAGGGTTCCCATTATCATCTGGGTTAATCCCATTGTGTGATGGATGGATGGAATTTACAGACACGTTTGCCCAAGAGTAGCGTATCGCTGGAATTCGTTGTTTACGGTCACTGTTATTGGCTTCTACCAAACCACCGGTGGCGCCTAAGCCGTTAACTACTGCCGGACCATCTACATCGATGGCGGCGAAGCATTTTGTGACAAAAATTCTCTGGGTTGCTCCTGATGGAATCATCACTTTACCTACCAAGCAAATACTAATATCAGAATATCTGAAAGTGAGGTATATCTGAGTGTAGAATTTGTACAGCGGGGACACGAGTGGAATTAGGTTGAACGGGAATGCTATCAACTAATAATTATTATGTTTGAACACAATGACAGCAGGAGGTTTTTGGAATTAAGAATAAAAGAATACTCAGTACAAATATGTGTGAAATTTACAACGCGCAAAATTGTTCGGCTTGAATATTCTGCGGTTTTCTATCTGGGTTTCAAGCCTAAATGCGGAGTTTTACTCTGCGTATTCGTGTCGTATTCTGTCTTTATGATGGAGGATCTTTTTCCGCAGGCGGATGCTATCCGGAGTGATCTCCAGCAGCTCATCGTCTCCGATGTATTCCATTGCTTGTTCCAGGCTGAAGATGCGCGGGGGGGCCAATTTAACGGCATCATCTTTACCGGCAGCGCGGTTATTGGTGAGTTTTTTCCCTCTACATACGTTGATAACCAGGTCTTTCTCTTTGCTGTGTTGACCTACAATCATCCCAGCGTACACTTCTGTATTGGGATGGATGATGAAGTATCCGCGAGCCTGAAAGCTGTTCAAAGCGTAAGCTGTGGCGACGCCATTCTCCAAAGCTATCATCGAACCATGGGCATTTCCCGAGATTTCTCCTTTGAAAGCTTCATAATCCAGGAAGCATTGGCTCATGGTTCCGGTACCTCTGGTTATGGTCATAAATTCATTCCGGCAACCGATCAGGCCGCGTGCGGGAATCTTGAATTCCAGCCGTGAGTATCCTTCCAGCGGGGGTTTCATGCTGATCAATTCGCCTTTGCGGCCACCCATCAGGTCTATCACAGGGCCTACAAATTCCTCCGCTACATCCACCATTGCCAATTCGATGGGTTCCATCAAGGTTCCATCTATTTCTTTGTACAATACCCTGGGTTTGGATATCTGGAATTCATAGCCTTCCCGGCGCATGTTTTCCATCAGGATCGTAAGCTGCAATTCCCCTCTGCCTTTCACGGTAAAAGTATCGGTGGAATCTGTCTTTTCCACTCTCAGGGACACATTAGTCTGTATTTCTCTTTGTAGGCGTTCCCAGATCTTGCGAGAAGTAAGCCATTTTCCGCTTTTTCCCATAAAGGGGGAATCATTGACGATAAACTCCACTGCAATTGTTGGTTCGTCTATGTCGATTCCTTTTAGGGGAACCAGACAATCGGGAGCAGATACAGTTTCCCCGATGTCGATTTTGTCCAGCCCGGCAATGGTAACGATGTCACCGGCACGGGCCGATTTCACTTCCTTCTTGCGCAGTCCCTCATAGGTAAACAGAGCCATAACCTTATACTGGATTTGTTTTCCCTCTCGCCCCAGCAAGCAGACTTCATCTCCGCTGTGCACTACTCCGCTGTGAATCTTGCCGGTACCCAATTTACCAAGGTATTTATCGTATTCTATAGCAGAGATCAACAACTGAAAAGGAAGCTTGGGATCACCCTGTGCATCAGGTACTTCCCGGATTATCATGTCCAAAAGCGGGAGGATGTCTTTGGGGGTATCAGCCAGATCATTCACAGCGTAAGCATCCTTACCGGAGGCATAGATTACCGGGAAATCAAGTTGTTCGATGGAAGCGTTCAAATCCAGAAACAGCTCAAAAACCATATCCAGCACATCATGTGCCCGGGCATTGGGACGATCGATTTTATTGATGACAACGATGGGCTTTAGCCCTAGTGCCAGCGCATTACGCAACACATACTTGGTCTGTGGCATAGGGCCTTCAAAGGCATCAACCAACAGCAGTACACTATCTACCATCTTCATGATGCGTTGCACTTCGCCGCCAAAATCGGAGTGGCCGGGAGTGTCTACCAGATTAATCTTGTATCCTTGATAGGTGAAGGAGGCGTTTTTTGAGAATATAGTGATGCCGCGTTCCTTCTCGATGTCATTCGAATCCATCACTCTCGTAACAACATTCTCGTTGTTTCGAAACAGTCCTGCTTTGCGCAGGATGGCATCCACAAGTGTCGTCTTGCCGTGATCGACATGAGCTATGATGGCTAAGTTCTTTATTTTTCGCATTTTTATCCTTTATTACCGTACGAATAGTGATCATGAATTCAGATTGGGCGCATCCGTCAAGAGTTGTGTTTACATGTTAATCGTATGCGCCTTACATTCTGAGAGACTCTTTTGAATGGCACGCAGATGACACAGATCGAGCGAACTTGTTATTAGTTTACTAATCTTTCCCAGTAGCCCAAGTGATTGAGAGGCAGTAAAATAACTTAAAATACTTCTTGACAAAAACACCTCGTATATTATTGTTGCTTTATGCTTTAGGCAATGAATAACAACGAGGTGTT
>JAQWBI010000063.1 GCA_028706475.1 Candidatus Cloacimonadota bacterium | reverse complement strand
CACTGCGAGCGTCCTTCGATTTCAGTCGCTGCACGCCATATCCTTGCTCTGACTTAATCTTGTCCATAAGAGTCTCCTTATTTCTGATAGCTTACTCCTATGGTCATATGATACAAACTTAAAATAAACTGATAACACTACCTTCATACATTCGCCGGGATTTCCCCAGAGTAGGATATCCCGGCTCTTTTATATGGGATCTAGTGACTCGTCAGGGTACGAATGTCGTTTTGCTACTGTGCTGCCAAACTCCATTTTGGCAGATACTTCTGCCGACGATTCAAAAGCTTCATTCCCCCTCTGAGTTATCGATACTTGAACCTGATATTATCGGGTAATCATCGAGTGAGCACAGGATGATAACGCCTTGATATCAGCTTCATCACTGCATCGAACAAAGGGAAAGAGGAGAGTGATTCAAAACTCCCTTCGATTGCAGTGGCAATACAGAGATAACCACACCAAGCTTGACATAGCACTAGCATACCTATCGAACTGGTAGGCGATGAGTTGATGATACATCCACCTGATGCTGTGAAAGAAGGAGCACGGAATTCTCTTGACCGATTTATCAACCATTCTATATTGAGCAAAATAATTGGGATCCAGAATATGAAAATCATTAAAGCGTTATTTATTCTTGTGTTTTATTCTGTCTCAAGCTTCCTATTTTGCGAAGTGAAGACCCTGGCAAACGACAACTTCATGGTCTATTACCACCCCGGGATGGAAGATGAAGCCCTCCAGGTACTGCAGGTAATCGAGTACTACCGTCCCCGCTTGGAGCAACTAACCGGAAACACTTATCCCCGTGCTGCAATCAAGCTGGAAGACATGGGCAACCTGGTTAATGGCTTTGCCAGCCCGACCGGCAATCTGATTGGTCTCTATATGTATCCACCCACCAATGATGAGCTTTCTTACGGTGAGGACTGGTTTCAGATCGTGGCTCCACATGAATATATCCATCAGCTGCAACTGACTCACGAATCCGGACTTCCTTCCATCTTGCGTACAATTTTCGGCAACCTCTTTTATGTGCAGATGTATCAGCCCATGTGGATGACGGAAGGCATCACCGTCTATGGCGAATCCAAGCTTTCCGACTATAGCGGCAGGATGAACAGTGCATACTACTCCGCTCTGATCTCCGCTTTGGCTCGCGAAGACAAATTACCCTCTCGCACCAAAGCCTCCTATTATTCTAAGGATACTCCTCTGGCTCACTATTATGTGTTTGGTGGCAGCTTTCATCGGTATCTAGCAGAGACCTACGGGGAGGATAAGTTCGCCGCCCTGTATAAAGATAACTCCTCCAAAATGGAGGCATACACAAACATGATAACTCCTGCTTTGGCTTTGGATCCCGCTTTCAACAATGCTTATGGAGTCCCTTTACAAAACTTGTGGAACGATTGGCAGGCCAGCGAAAAAGCTCGCGTGAAGAACATCGAGCGCAAGCAGATCACGAAGGATGGATGGGAAAAAGACAATCTGAAATATCACCAGGGTGCACTGTACTACACTCACCGACATCAGGTAAAGACCGGCCCCGGATCTTCATTCTCCAGCTACAAACTCATGCGTATTGATCTTGGCAATCCCAATACAAAGCCAGAAACCATCCTTAATCAAGCCACAGATTTCCCAGCAGCTTATCACATTCTGGGAGATAGGATATTTTATAGCCGCAATGAATATAAGCGGGGCTTTGCCAATAAGGAAAACGACGGTTATGGTGCCATCACTCAGATTCTGTTGAAAGAAGGTTATGGCAGCAGAATCCTTTATGAAGGCAGGGTGAGGGCATTCTTGCCCCAAGCGGACGGAAGTTTACTGATCGCGGAAGACAAGCCCTTGTATCGAGGCTCTGTCCTCTTCAATTTCGATCCCGCTTCAAGGAGCAAAAGAGTCCTGTATGATGGCGAAGAGCTGATCCACTCCATTTCCCTGATGAACGGCCTGATCTACCTGAATGCAAAAGCTTATTGGAGCAATAGCGATATATACGCCCTGGAGCAGGGCAAGCTGATCCTTATTGTAAGCGGGCCTGGAGCGCACATTTTGTTACGCGCTCAAGACGGTCAGTTGCATTATAATGAAACCTTAAACGACCAATTGAAAGGCTACATTCTGGATCTGAACAGTAAGCGGACATACAGCCTGTATAGCGATGACTACCTGAAAAACCCTGTATTTCCGGATTCTGACACCATGTATTATCTCTCACCCAATGCCGGGGGGATGGACGTGTATCAAGCAAGTGTAAACCTCAAGGAAATCCGACGCCCGGTCGTAAAAAAACCTGTTCCACCCTTTGCCAAAGGCAAGTTTAGCGGCCAAAGCACTCTCTTTGATGGCAGCTCCATCTATCAGGGAGATTACTGCCAAAACATCTTTCACATGATCAATCCGCGGGTATTGCGTTTACCCATCATCGAAGGAACCGCGGACTCCCTGTCTATCGGAGCAGTTCTGGTAGGTATGGATGCAGTGGGAGATGTTCCCATGTGGCAACTTCAGGCTGTGTACGACTCCCAACGCAAGACAGTAATTGGCGATCTCTCTATTGGCAGCCGTGTCTTCAGCCCCCTAAATCAGGATCTGATCATCAGCTCCGATGAGGATATCAGCATTACTCTGAATAACTCCATCTCGCTATTCCAGCGTCAGAATTACGGGCTCAACAGCATTAATGCGGGCTTGGGGCTAAAGGCCAGAGATCAGTTCGACAGCTATATGGCATATCCTTTCATCAGTCAAAGCTTTTCCTGGGCTAGCGGGCAGGCGGGAATCCGCAATACTCTGTATATGGAATTTGATGATTTAAGCCTGGATAGCAGATACCGTACCGGTTGGCAGGGACAGTTCGCTGTCCGGCAGAAGTTGTTTGCCCCGGCTGAATTGAACAGTACTCTGAATCTTGCCTACGATCCAGACGCAGATTCGGACGACGTATTTTACTCTTTACGCGGATACAGCAAAGAAATGGCTGCGAACAAAGGGGCTACTTTGCGCAATACCCTTTATACCCCCTTGCTCAAGATTCGGGAAGGTATGTGGAATCCGCAGATTTACCTGGAAGACATCAATTTGGGAATCTTTTACGATCTTGCTGTGCCCCAGGACGAGACCATAGTTCCAGAACAATACTCCTATGGCCTGGAGTTGATTGCGGAGATCGGTGCTGCTTTTTCCGGATTCAGTACGGCCGGGGTGCGCTTTAGTAAAACAAAAGAAGGCGAAACTGCTGTGGATTTGATCTTAGGAATAGGTTACTAACGCAAGAGACCAGAAATCCGCAGATACATATAGACAACACCGCAGGAAATTACGAATACTATCACGAAGCTCATTATCGCCACATAACGTGGAATAAAGCCGAAGAGAGGAGTGAGTATATCTCTTTTGTTCGATAACGTTCCGGAAGATTTGGATGTGGGCAAAGACACCGGTTCGTCAGTATAACTCGATTCGAAAGTAACATAATTTCCGTTCTTAGTTCCCGCTTTGGAATAATCTGATTGGCTGCCATACTGGATTAAAAGGAGAAAAAAAGCAGTACACAGCAAGGCTATTTGAATAGCCCCCTTCAGATAAGCCACAAAAGGATTATCGTCTCTCACGCTGTATTGCGTTTTTGCAATTTTCCAAAACCTGCGTTGGTGCTTGATCTTCTATCCTCTCTTCACTTTATTCTTTCTATAGACAGAATCTTTTATTATGCTTTTATTGACAAGGCATTTCTTTATACTACACACGATGCACTGTTGATATCCTTACACATATCAGCTACAAATATCTTCTCAAGAGGCATTCACCTTATCCATCCTATTTTACGATTTCTTGCATAACCGAAATAAACGGATAGAGTGAATGACACACATTTTTCTCCGAGACGACAAGTTCTTTGCTTTCAAACAAATAGCAAGCAATTTCAGGGACATCCAGACCCTAATTGCGCTTAATCAGAAAAAAGAACTTGCTCCAAAAGTGGGATCAGTTAGATTAGTTAGTGAGCGCTTACTTACGTGCGCCAATACTAAGGAAGATATGATGGATATTACTTCAAGACAAATGGAAATACTACAGGCTGCCATCCGCGTGATTGCACAGCAGGGCTATGAAAAGCTCACTACTAAGAACCTGGCGAAGAGCATCGGCATTAGCGACGCTGCTTTGTATCGCCATTTCAGCAGCAAGAAAGAGCTAGTTACAATGATCCTCTGTTACTTTGAAGACATATCCTGCTCTGTAATCCATCGTATAAATAGCCAAAACCTGAATCCCCTGGAAAAGCTAAGTCACTTCGTAATGGACCGCTACAAACTTTTCACCCGGGATCCTGATTTGGCCATGGTGATGTTTAGTGAAGAGCTATTTAAGAACGATCATTCATTTGAGGAGCAATTGCTCTCCATTATGCACATCCATCGTAATGAAGTAATGGGATACATTCGTGAAGGGCAAAGTATGGGCTTGATTTGCTCCGAATTGAATCCACTTCACATTTTCCGGATGGTAGTAGGTTCCATGCGTTTGTTAGTAAGCCAGTGGAATATGAGTAAACATGCTTTCGATTTGGTGGAAGAAGGGAGATCTCTTTTGAATACAATAATAAAACTAATAGAGGTACAGAAATGAAGCGACAGATTATCAAAATCGACGAAGAAAGCTGATCTGTTGATTTCAGCAGATTGTGTACCCTATGCTTTTGGCGATTTCCACCGCCGTTTTCTGAAGGGTAAGATTGTTATTACATTTTGTCCCAAACTGGATCAGGATGTGGAGAGGTACATCGATAAACTGGCGCAGATATTTACTTTGCATGAGATTAGGAGCGTTACCATCGTGAGGATGGAAGTTCCCGGTTGCGGCGGCACGGAGATACTCTTGCAGAAAGCTCTGGAGCGTGCGGGCAAGATGCACTTTGTAAAGGTAAACATCATCAGTGTAGATGGAAAGATAATCTAAGGAGAAGTAGATGGAAAGCAGGTTTTACAAGAATATCCCTCCCGTACTCAATGCCACGGGTATGGTCGGTACAAAACTTTACAGCCAACCTGAAGGAGAGATCGTACACATCGAATTTGAGCCCAAAGCACACCTTAAGGCTCATAAAACCCCTGTTAATGTAGCTTTTTACGTAATCGTAGGCAACGCAACCGTTACTATCGGTGAAGAGACCAATACCTTCCCTGCGGGCACCATTATCGACAGCCCCAAAGATATTCCCCATGCCGTAACCAATGAGGGTGACAGTGTGATGCGCATCCTCGTAGTAAAGATGCCAAAACCATAATAAAACACATAGGAGAAACAAACATGAGCATGTTCTGTTACCAATGCCAAGAAACCGCCCGCAACATGGGTTGCACCATGCGAGGCGTATGCGGAAAGCCAGAAACTCTGGCACACATGATGGACCTTCTTATTTACAGCCTCAGGGGCCTGGCACACGTGGATCACAAACTTGTCCAGGAAGGCAGATACTATCCTGAAGACGCTTTGTTCGTGATGCAAGGCCTGTTTACCACCATCACCAATGCAAACTTCGACGAGAGCGTTATCACTGCTCTTATCGACAAAGCTTTGGCACTCAGAGACAAACGCAAAGATGAACTATGCGCCCTCATCGGCGACAAATGCGGAAGCTGCCCGGAAGCTGCCACTTTCAAGATCACAAAGGATCAGTATCCCGAATTTGCCGCCAAAGTGGGTGTGTTGAGAACTGAAAAAGAAGATATTCGCAGCCTTCGCGAAACCATCACCTACGGTCTGAAAGGCATTTCCGCTTATGGCGATCATGCCGCAATGCTGGGTTTTATGGATGATGATGTAAACAAATTTATCATGGAAGGTCTTGCCGCCACCATCGATGACAGCCTGAGTGCCGATCAGTTGGTAGCAATGGTATTGAAGACCGGTGAAAACGCCGTGAAAGTAATGGCAAAGCTGGATGAAGCAAACACCAGCACCTATGGCAATCCCGAACCTACCCACGTAAATATCGGTGTCGGCAAAAAACCCGGTATTCTGGTCTCCGGACACGACCTGAAAGACTTCGAAGAACTGTTGATCCAGACCGAAGGCAAGGGAGTGGATATCTACACTCACAGCGAAATGCTGCCGGCAAACTACTATCCTGCCTTCAAGAAATACAAGCATTTTCATGGCAACTACGGCTCATCCTGGTGGCATCAGTTGGAGGATTTTGAAAACTTCAACGGAGCTATCCTGATGACCACAAACTGCATTGTACCTTTGCGTAAGGAGAACACCTATCTGCACAGAATGTTCACCACAGGTATGACGGGATATCCCGGAGCAATTCACATTGCGGATCGGAAAGACGGCAAGCCAAAGGACTTCAGTCCGGTTATTGAAGCTGCGCTAAAATGTCAGGCTCCCAAAGAGATCGAAACCGGCGAGATCGTTGGCGGATTTGCCCATGCTACAGTATTGTCTTTGGCGGACAAGGTTATCGAAGCGGTAAAATCCGGTGCAATCAAGCGTTTTGTGGTAATGGCGGGTTGCGATGGCCGGATGCCGAGCCGCAAATATTTTACTGAAGTAGCAGAGAAGCTTCCGAAGGATACTGTTATCCTCACTGCCGGTTGCGCAAAGTACCGCTATATCAAGCTCAATCTGGGTGACATCGGCGGCATCCCGCGCATCCTCGATGCTGGACAGTGCAACGACTCCTATTCTCTGGCAGTAATTGCCCTGAAGCTGAAAGAAGCCTTTGGTCTGGATGATGTGAACAAGCTTCCACTATCCTTTGATCTTGGCTGGTACGAGCAGAAAGCTGTGGCAGTATTACTTGCACTCTTGTATCTAGGTTTCAAGAATATCCAGATAGGGCCCACTCTGCCAGGTTTCCTGTCCCCCGCAGTTGCCAAAGTGATCATCGATACCTTTGGCCTGAAACAAATTACAAATCCCGATGATGATATCGCAGCCATGATGGCAGGTTGATAGATTCTAAAACTCACTCGAAGGCAGGATGTTCTCCTGCCTTCATTTTTCGCGGATTTGACGGCGATTCGGCGATCGCCGATGCGAAAACGTACAGGTGGACACCTCAGCCCAGAGGGCGATACTATATAGAAATCTGCGTCAATCCGTTTGATCTGCGTCATCTGCGTGCTATCTTCCTCCTTGCTTCAAGCAGTGCCGAAGCTGATATAAAGCCGTTATCATCCAGTGCTCACTCGATGATAACCCGATGATATCTACTGCGGCACTCTTTAATCCAAAGAGACAGAGATACAGCAAGGTAGACTATTTATGAAAAAGACCTTGACTGAGATACGAAGATGAAAAAAATGTAGTTGGTCGCTTGGCCTTAGATAGAGTATAAGAACTGAGGAATATAAAATGTCCTCAAATAACCTGAGAAACAATGAGTTGGGAATTTACACAAACATTTGGGACTCAACATAAAAA
>JAQWBI010000062.1 GCA_028706475.1 Candidatus Cloacimonadota bacterium | reverse complement strand
AAAGATGGCATACTGGCCTTCTTGTCAATTCGGTTTCGAAAGCATATTTTAGTCGTTTCGCCCACTTTTTCACCTAACTCATGCGCTAACTCTTTGGAAATAGATCAGGTCAAAGTGAACAGTCTCTTTTGTTGTCGAAACTATAGAGATGGATATCCAGGGTGGCTAAAACTCTAGTACATAGTTTTGGATAAATCCCCGCAATTACGATGTAAATCCCAAAAGCACAAGACAGGATAGCCTGGAGGGCGACAGTTAGTAGCGAGGGTACATAGCGAAGCGGAACCCCTCGACGACTACGTTACAACACGCATAGATCCCTTCTTTGGCGACATTTATATCCGATGTCGTTAATCCCCAAACATGCCCTTTGCTTTATCTTGATATGAAGCAGATATCATCGGGTTATCATCGAGTGACGACTGCTTTATAACAGCTTGATATCTGCTTCATCACTCCTTGAAGCACGGAGGATGAATAGCCAAATGGGGTTCATTCTTCAGGATAGTAAGGATATCGAGATCAATCTGCTGTATTCCGATATATCACCATATCGTCTAAGGGCTGTCGTTTTGTGCTTCCGGCAAATCCTGACACGACTTTTCCCCACATGCTTTTCTCATCTTTGGGATAGCCAAAAGGTGATATAGCCACAATTCTCCACGACCTCGGAATTTCCAGATACTTCGCCAGGATTTTCTCGGAAAAGGCAGCCATCCAACAGGAGCCTATACCCATCTCCCAAGCGCATAACATCATCTGTTGAAAGGAGATAGCTGTATCCACCAGGTAGTAATCCTGCCCATTCACGCGCATGTTCTTCTTGGTGTCGGCACAGGCTACGATCACGCAGGGAGCATCCTTTACAAAGAAATTGCTAAGCCCTATCAATCCTGTTTTTTTCACCAGTGCCTTGATCTGAGCGGGATTGGTTAAAACTATATAGCGCCAGGGTTGACGGTTTTGCGCTGAAGGTGCCATGCGTCCGGCTTCCAGGATTTTATCCAGCGCTTCAGAGGGGATGGGATCGGGCTTGAAATCTCGCACACTGTAGCGAGTGGAGATTAATTCCATAAAGGACATAAGTGCTTATCCTCCAATATCCTGATAACGGATGAGGTCATCCAGGGTGTTGATGTTCTGTATAATGCCGGGATCGTCCACCGCCACTATCACGGTACCTACTCCGCTGTGGCGCAATACTTCACGTAGAGTTTCATAAACCGGATTGTGGATATCCAGTCCCGCCGGGATCAATATCGGATGACCCCGCCTGCCGATGTATTCCGGCTTTATGATGCAATCTGGATTCTGTATGGCAGTCTCGATCAATATACTTACCGTAGAGCTCTGTACCATGGGATGATCCACCGGCCAGATCAGATAATACGCAAATTCTTTCTTGATCCCGGCAATAGTGATCCTGAGAGAATCCAGCATTGAAGAGGTATCCAGATCTTTGGCCAGAACTATATTATGCAAACCCACATCCAACAGGCTTTTGCTGATCTTTTGCGAAAACAGCAGGCCACCTATCTTCGCTTCAGACTTTGGCATACCAAATCTGGAACCATTGCCTGAAGCGAGAATGATGGTGCAGAAATCAGAGAGAGTTAAATTCTTCAATTGCCTTATCGAGCTCTTCCAGGTTGTTTTCAAAGGTTTCTGTCCAATACGAGGGATCCCATTGCTTTAGGATTTCCTCATAAGTCTTGCCCTGTTGCTCCACCCAAGTGTAATATTTTAGATTGTGGATGCGTTTTTTATCTTGGTAAGACAGCTCCAGGAAGTTGTCATAGCTTTGAGCATATAAGCAGGCTTCGTTGTCCAATGCGGCTTGTAGAGAGTTGTAATCGCCCTTCAGATTGTGTTGCTCGGCAATCCTGCTCTCGTACATGCCGGCGGAATCCGTGAAACAAGTGAAGATCACATCATCTTCGTTGTATTCAAAGTATTTTGCCATCTTGATACAAGCCAGCAGATTTGCGATTGAGGATATGCCCAACAACTGGAGCTTGTTCACCAAAGCCTCGTTAATTCCCTTGGCAATAAGGGCTTTCTTTCCTTCTTCTTCATTGAACAGGCGCAAGAGACGCATGCAATCTTCATCTCTAATGGCAGCAACTGCATCGGTATTGCGAACATTGTGTATCCAAGGGACGTGTTTGTCTCCGATCCCTTCAATGCGATGACCACCGAAACCGTTATTTAACAGAGTGGGACATTCAAAAGCTTCTGCGGCGGTTGTTTTCATCATAGGATGGATAGTTTTCAGATAGTCACCCGCTGCAATGGTTCCT
Source organism: Candidatus Cloacimonadota bacterium (assembly GCA_028706475.1). Classification (NCBI taxonomy): domain Bacteria; kingdom Pseudomonadati; phylum Candidatus Cloacimonadota; species Candidatus Cloacimonadota bacterium. The sequence goes on along the minus strand of JAQWBI010000062.1, from coordinate 5,347 downwards.
GCAGAACCAGTGGAACTCACATATCCAGAGAGACGGTTGCCTTGTTTCTTGATCATATCATATACTTCTTCAATGGCGTTACCGGTTACATGGTAGTGCCAGAAGCTATTGCCAAATTCGTCGAACTGGTTTAGAATTATGTATTGAGGATCCGGTCTCAATTCGCCACATTTGTCATAGATTTCCTTAACGTTCGATTCGCATCCGGGAGTGGCAAAGACCTCGGCTCCAATCTCATGCAGCCAGTCAAAGCGCTCCTGACTCATCTCTTCGGGAAGAATCGCCACTGAAGGGCATGCCAGTAATGCACAATCGAAAGCTCCGCCACGACAATAGTTACCTGTGGAAGGCCATACAGCTTTGTGAATTTCGGGGTCGAACGTTCCACTTACCAAGCGCGGTGCCAGACATCCGTAAGCCGCGCCTACCTTGTGCGCTCCGGTAGGGAAGTATTTACCCACAAGGCCAATAATCCTGGCCTTTACGCCGGAAATCTCCGGGGGTAGTTCCAAAAAATTCGGTGTTCCAAAGAGGCCGGTATCGATATTGTTCTTCCAGGTAATGCGAAATAAGTTCAAGGGATTTATATCCCACAAACCAATGGGTTTTATCCTGTCTTTTATTCCCTGAGGTATGGTCTCAGGATATATTTGCTGACTGATGGTGGGGAGGATGATTCCTCTTTGTTTGCATCTAGCAGCGTTTTTAGCTGCGATACTCCTGTTTATTGTTGTAATCAGTTTTGGCATCCATTCTCCTATTCTGAAATTATCTAGTATGGCACAGGGGATGATAAGAAATCCAGCGTTTTAACCACATCCCGCACTTTGCTGTTGAAGATCATCGCGGCGATCACAAAAGGCTTGTATCCCGCTTCCTGATAGGTGTGCAGACGGTAGCGCTCGAACACGCTTTTGGCCACTTCACCTCTCTCGCAGCTCACACCGCTGATATCTGCGGGCAAACAGTGCTCATAGAGTGCATTCCCACCTTTGGTAAGCTTCATCATATCCTCGGAGCATTCCCAATCCATGTGGCGCTTGTTTTCTGCCAGACAATGCAGTTCAAGATCCTTCAGACCTTGCTTGTCGCCTTGTTTCAGGAGCTCGGTACGGCGTTTCATCACAGTCATCGGTGCCCAGGATTTGGGATAGACCACATCAGCGTCCTTAAAAGCTTCAGCCATGGAATGCACGTGGCTGAAAGACCCTCCGCTCTCTTTGGCAAAAGCTTTGGCGCTGTCCAGAGTTTCCGGCAACAGATCATAGCCCTCAGGATGGGCAAGTACCACATCCATACCAAAGCGAGTCATCAGATTGATCACGCCTTGAGGAACAGAGAGGGGTTTGCCATAGGACGGTGAATATGCCCAGCTCATGGCGATCTTCTTACCTTTAAGCGAATCCCAACCGCCAAAATAGTCCTTTAGCTTCAAGAGATCAGACAGGCTTTGGGTGGGGTGATCCAGATCGCACTGAAGGTTTACCAAAGTGGGACGCTGTGCCAATACGCCATTGGCATAGCCTTCGCTAACGGCATCGGCAACTTCTTTCATATAGCTATGCCCTTCACCTGGATACATATCGTCTCGAATGCCTATCACTTCTGTAAGAAATGAGATCATGCTGGCAGTTTCACGCACCGTCTCACCATGGGCGATCTGGGATTTCACTTCATCCAGTTCGGACAAAGCCAGTCCCAAGCCATTCACAGCCGAAGCAAAGCTGAAACGCGTGCGTGTGCTATTGTCTCTGAAGATAGAGATGGCCAAACCATAGTCGAATATCTTCCAAGGTTTCTTTGCTCTGTGCATCTGTTGTAAAATCTCGGCAACCAACATCACTGCCTTCAGATTGTCCACGCTGTTTTCCCAAGTGAGCAGGAAATCCTGTCCATAGAGGCTGGTCTTCAGCTTTTCCAGTTCTTGCAGTTTGTTACTTATCTCGCACATGTTTATTACCTCTGATTTATTAGTCATTATCATTGGGATACATAGTTTTAGCGGCTATCTCCACAGCATCCACAATCTGTTGATATCCGGTGCAGCGGCAGAGATTGCCCTTCAGAGCCTGCCTGATCTCTGCTCGAGAGGGACGATGATTCTGCATTAGCAGGGCAAGTGCGCTGAGAACCATACCGGGAGTGCAGAAACCGCATTGAATGGCACCAGCATCCACAAAGGCCTGCTGTAAAGGATGCAGACTGCCATCGGAGGGACTGATGCCTTCGATACTGACTATCTCACAGCCCTCCACATCTTTGAGTATCAATCGGCAGCTGCGTTTTACCTCTCCGTTCACCAACACTGTACAGGAACCGCAAACTCCGATGTCGCAGCCGATTTTGGTGCCTGTAAGCCCCAGATCTTCTCGAAGAAAGGCAGAGAGCTTTTTATCTTGAAGGTCTTCAGGTATTGTATAGGTCTTTGTGTTTATGATAATCATGGTTTCCTCAGCTTAATCGGTTGATCCGTAAATCGCTTTCCGGTAGCCCTGTAAATGGCGTTGGCAACTGCGGGAGCTGTGATCTCCAAGGTCGGCTCCCCGATGCCTTTTGCCTTTGAGGGAGAGCAAGGATCGGGATTCTCCACTATTATGGCCGTCATCTCAGGTAGATCCGTGGCACGCATCACCCTGTATTGATGCAGGTTTTCAGCAGTCACGGCACCGTCTTTCAGCGCTAATTCTTCAAAGAGTCCGTATCCTGCCCCCATAACCATCCCGCCATAGATTTGGCCCTTCACCATTGCTGGATTGATCGCCTTGCCTACATCGTGAGAAGCCACCATATTCAACAGCGTTACTTTCCCGGTTTTGGCATCCACCTCCAACTCCACTGCCTGACAGCCATAAACCCAGGTGAAATAGGCATTACCATGGCCTGTATCTTCATCCCAACTTACTCTGGGCGCTTGAAATACACCAAAAGCATAGGGATAGATCTGTTCGCTGTAACACAGTCTGATAGCTTCATTCCAAGTACAGATCACAAGTCCGCTTTCATCCAGTATGTTGCCTTCGCAAAAATGAACTGCTTTCTGCTGCAGATGTTTTTCCAAGGCTTCGGAGATGATGCTTTTCAATATCCTGGCTGCATTGGTGGTTGCCCCGCCGCCCATTAGTGTTCCTCGGGATGCAACCGTGGTGCCACCATCCGGGATGTTTGAGGTGGAAGGCATCCTATAACGTATGCGGGACAGGGGAAGTCCCAGCTCTTCAGCGGCAATCAGAATCATAGCACTCTCGGCACCCTGTCCGTTCTCGTGTACTCCCGTTTCCAAGAGCACGCTGCCATCTGGCTGCACATTGATGATGGCACTATTGAAATCCACGCCTTCCGCACCCAGGCTCATGCCCCGGTAAGAAATGGCATAGCCGATGCCATACCATTTATCCAGATTGGGATCGCCAAAACTGCAGCGTTCACGTTTAGCTTTGTAATCTATCTCACGTAAAACATTATCCATCACTTCATTGAGGGATACCACGTGGTTTTCCAAGACCTGATTGGTAACCGTTACAGAACCTTGACGCACCATATTGATGCGTCTGAATTCCATCTCATCTATAGCCAACTTTTCTGCCGCAATCTCCACCAATTGCTCGATAGCCCAATTAACCTGTGGAGAGCCAAAGCCGCGGAAAGCTCCGGTAAATATGTTGTTTGTATATACTCCGTAAACATCACAATGCACGTTGGGCACTTCGTAGCAACCGCAGCATTGCACGGTGGAACGCCATGTAACCCAGGGAGTAACGCTGCAATATGCTCCGCTGTCCGCCAGCATGCGCACTTTCACAAATGTAATCCTGCCATCGCACTTTACACCCATCCGGTATTGCATCTTGTAAGGATGGCGTTTATAGCTTTCCCGCATACTCATTTCCCGGCTGTAGGTCAGTTTCACTGGCCTCCCGGTAAGAAATGCGCAGAGAGCAGCCCGGGCGCAAACCAGCGCGGCAGTATCGTCTTTGCCTCCAAAACCACCGCCCATAGGCACTGTCTTCACCTCCACATCCTTCAATTCCCAACCCAGAGTGGATGCCACAAATCGGCGGGTACTGAAGGGATGTTGCATGCTGCCAATCACTTCCATCACTCCATCCGGACGCTGGTAACAGAGCGACGCCTCCGGTTCCAAATATGCGTGTTCTACGTGTGATGTATTGAATTCCTGGTCGAAAACGATATCGGCTTCCTGCTCTCCGGTTTCAATATCACCAGTTCTAATCCGATGGTAATTGCAGATATTGCTGCCATGCTCCGGATTTATCAATTCCGCATCCGGCAGTAATGCTTCCTCTGCAGTGTACAAAGCAGGCCGCTGCTGAAGCTCCAGCTTGATCCTGGCAGATGCCGCCAAAGCTTGTTCCCGGCTTTCCGCCACCACCAGCGCGATCACATCCCCCGTACTGCGTATGCGTTTGTGCACCAGCGTGGGATAATCTGGGATGATCTGCCCAAACTTGATCTTCCCGGGAATGTCGGTAGCAGTCACCACCCTGATTACTCCAGGCATGTTTTGGGCTTCGCTGCAATCGATCTGCTTCAGATAAGCGCTTGCCACCGGGGAATGCAGGGGAACCGCATGCAGCATGTATGGCATGCTGTAATCATCGGCATACTTGGCTTTCCCGGTCACTTTGGCATAGGCATCGTTTCTATATGCTTTTTCCATACATCTTCCTGTATACTGATATTCATCAATCGAGCTGGATTGATCCGACAAAGCCGATCCAGCATGTCCCCCTTCAGCTTTCCGCTTTCCACCAGGTTTTGCTGCGGACTGGCATAAAGCTCCCGAATCCCGGCAATACCGCAGGGTACCTTTTCAGGATTATCTTTGAAACGATCCTTATCGATATCCCTAAATGCGCAGTGGTCACTGGCAAGGATATCAAAGACTCCATCCTGTAAAAGCTCGACCAACAATCCTCGCGAATGCTCTGATCTAAAGGGCGGTGTGCATATCCAGCGATGAGCGTCCGGGCCGCAAAGCCGTTCTTCATTGTACAAAAGATAGTGCGGAGCGGTCTCGCAAGTGATCCCAGGATACACCTTTTTTGCCGCCTGGATCAGGATGGCCGCCTGGGGAGTGGAAACATGCACTATATGAACCGGATGGTTGTGTTTGATCGCCAGATCCAACACTCTTTCCACAGCTCTCAATTCCGCTATTTCCGGGCGTCTGAGGCAGTGGTCATGGGGATACCGGAAGGGATGTATCTGTGAGTATTCCTGCAAGGTGGCATCATCCTCGCAATGCACCAGTATCCTGGTCTTGGTTGCTTCCGAAGCCAGCATCCAGTGTTCGATCGCTTCATAGGAGCTGTAAAGCCCGGCCTCG
>JAQWBI010000061.1 GCA_028706475.1 Candidatus Cloacimonadota bacterium | reverse complement strand
CTAAAGCATAAAGCAACAATAATATACGAGGTGTTTTTGTCAAGAAGTATTTTAAGCTATTTTACTGCCTCTCAATCACATGGGCTACTGGGAAAGATTAGCAGATAAAAGTTCATAAAACAAGGGAATCGTAAATTCGGTTCCCTTTTGTATAATGAGTGCTGAAGCTGATATAAAGCTGTTATCATGCAGTGTTCACTCGATGATAACGGGATCATATCTACTTCGGCACTCCTTTTTGTTATGAGCGTGAGTAGATAGCGGAGGACTACTGGCAGCAGTATGACGAGCGGGTTCTACGCCAGGGCAGAGCATGCCATCACTAAATCTGCTTTGCCCTTCAAATCCACATCCTGTTGAGCTGCTGGGATTATCGCGGCATCACCTTGCTTGAGATGCAGGATTTCTTCTTCGCAGATCATTTGGCATTCACCTTCCAAGGCAAGAACAATGCGCGCACCTTTCTGCCGTGGAAGGGAAAACTCGCCATTCAGACGGATGCGGGAAAGCAGAAAGTCGTCCACAGGAACTTGATAATGCACAATATCTCCGTATGAATCTCCAGAGCTTATTATCTGCGCTTTGTATGGCTCGTTCCGCATTACTCCAAGTAGCTCTTCTACATCGATGTGTTTGGGACTCAATCCTGCTCTTAGTACATTGTCTCCGGATGCCATTATCTCGATCCCGGCTCCTTCCAGGTAAGCGTGAATGATGCCTGCCTCCAAGAAGATTGCTTCAAATGGTTGCAGGCAGATCAGGTTCAGAAACATGGGGGAGAGTACCGACGGATCCTGAGGATATAGCTGTAGAAGCTTTTTACTCCAGATTAGTTCATCCTGCCATTTGTCTTTCTTTGGCAGATTGCACAGGTGATCAGCCAATCCCGGTAAAGGCTTGCGTTGAAGGATTTCCCTGTACAGAAAAGTAAAACCTTCGGAATCTGGTCCTTGGGCAAAGTCTGTGAAGCTTTCAAAAAGATTGTTCAGGCCAAAGTAAGTAAAAATCTCCACAATCTCCGGGTATTCACGAATACCGCAGAGCGCATGGAAGGGCGTGAGCGCAAGTATCATCTCCGGTTTGTGATTTCTGTCCCGATAGTTGCGATTGGGGGCATCCAAAGGGATCTTCAAAGCGTTTTCGCGTTCAAAACCGATCTCCGCCTGGTGTTTCGAGGGGTGAACCTGGATCGAGAGCGCTTCCCGGGCAGCGAGGATCTTCAATAGGAAAGGTAGTTCGGTTTTCTCTTTGCCCAACCAATACACGGGATTTTCCGAAATGGCATGATTCAAATATCTATTATCTACCAAAGAGGGTGCTTTGGGATGAGCTGAATACCAGGCTTCAGCCAAAGCTCCTGTTTCGTGAATCTTCAGAAAGTTTTGAATAAAAGTATGTGATCCCCAGTCATATCGTTGTAGGGCAGGCAGAATATAATTCATTGATCCTCCTAAAACTGGAAGTAGATAAAGGGTTGGATATCTGCACTACGTGCTTGGAAGAGAAGCCATATTACCAATGACATCAAAAGAGACTGTAATGGCAAAGGTAATTTGTAGAGGAATCTCTGATAGTGTTTTTCCCAGCTATCTGGTTGCCAGTGTGCCAAAAAGCCAATTACAATCAGGAATGCAATCACGCTGTACTCATTGATCCACTGACTGAATAGAGCAGCATTGAAGGATGTAGTGATGCGCTTGATAATGTTGAGGGAATTCTCGAAGCTATTGCTGCGGAAGAATATCCAACTGAAGCAGACAAAATGGAAGGTAATGATAGTACTGAAGATCTGGATGACGCGGTTTTTTGCCAGTTTGGTATTGATCCAGGCTTTGTCCAGCACCAGAGCTACACCGTGCATACCTCCCCAAAACACAAAGTTCCAACTGGCACCGTGCCACAATCCGCCCAGAAGCATTGTTGTCATCAGATTCATATGCTGGCGGATTTTTCCTTTGCGATTGCCACCCAAAGGTATGTAGAGATAATCTCTCAACCAGGAGGAAAGTGAGATATGCCATCTCCGCCAGAAATCCGTAATACTATGCGCTTTGTAGGGACTGTTGAAGTTTATAGGAAGATCAAAACCCAATAGAGCTGCCAAGCCGATGGCGATGTCGGAATAACCGCTGAAATCGCAGTAAATCTGCAGGGCGTAGGCATAAACGCCAAAGAGATTCTCCATGCCCGAAAAGAGCATGGGATTGTCGAAAACCCTATCCACGAAATTTACCGATAGATAGTCGGCAATAATCCCTTTCTTCAGTAAACCGGCAAAGATCAGCACCAAAGCTCTTGATATTGTATCCTTATCAAGATGTATCTCCCGGTTGATCTGAGGGATAAAGTAGCTGGCGCGTACGATTGGGCCTGCTACCAGTTGGGGGAAGAAGGATACAAAAAAGGCGAAGTCTTTGAAGCTATGGATAGGTTTCAGCTTGCCAAAATAGACGTCGAGTGTGTAGCTCCAGGTCTGGAAAGTAAAGAAACTGATCCCGACCGGCAGAAAGATGTCCATGGCAGGTAAGCTGCCACCGGAGATCTGGTTTATGGTCTCAATTATGAAATTCGTATATTTATAATAACCCAGAGTACCCAGATTCCAGATCAGGCTGCACATCAGCCATGCTCTCTTTGAAGCTTGTTTCTTGCTTTTGTATATTGCATGACCCAGGTAAAAATTCACAGCGGCAGTGATCAGCAAAAGACATACGAAGAGACCGGAAGTCTTGAAGTAAAAATATAGTGAGGCTATTAGCAGATACCATGTTCTGGTCTGATACCGATTTGCCAATAGGGGATAAAACAGTATTACTACAATGAAAAAGAAGAGGAAGAAGGTACTGTTGAACAACAGCGGATTCTGTGGATCGTAATTCATGGTGCTAAGAACCTGATTTAGAATGTGTTGCACTAGTTGTTCCTCGTCTCGGAAAAAGTCTTGTAACCCTTTATCAGCGCTTGGTAAAAGAGGTGTCCCTGCAGCATATACCCCTTTGGAGTAAAATGAAGATGGTCCTTCGCCGCCATTGAGTTTGAGCGCCATTTCACAATGCTGCCAGCTCCACCCATCACCTCATACAGATCCCAAAATGCGTGTCCATGCTCTTCAGCATAGGCGCGGATAATGTCGGCCACATTCACGATGTCCCGGTTTGTCTTGCCAGCTTTGCGTGAATCAGGCGGCAGAGTAAACAGGATAGGAGTATCTAGATTACTCTCTTCCAGCCTGGTCATAAAGCTTAAAAGATTCTTTCGAAACACTTCAGCACGAAATTTCCCCTGGGCGTCGTTTGTACCCAGGGAAATCAGGATCAGATCAGGTTTCAATAGCGGTATCTGCTCAAACATCATATCCTGATCTACCAATGTGTAAAAACCTGCGCCATTCACTCCCATAGAGTGATACAACAGGCCTGCTTCGTCCCGCTCCAGGCTGATGCCATACAGTTCGCTCATATCCTGCGGTAAGTGGATGTCGGCAGAATTTTCCAAACCTTGAAATAGAAGATGATGAATGGAGTATCCCTCAAGCTCACTTCGATCCAGGCTAATGGTATTCACTTGGTTTTCTAAAACCATTCTGGCATCTTTGTTGGCATATAGCTTTGCTTGATCGAAAGTGCATTCTATCTTGAAGAATGAATTGGTCTTTATCTTCAGTTCAGATTCAGCCTGATTGGCGAGAGTATATCCGCTAAGGCTGCGGGGATTATCGATGCGGCGAAAGCTGTTTTTGGAGCTTATCTGATAATCATCAGGCTGATTTGTCCCGGATAGCCTGTAGGGAAAGATCAAGCCCCGTCCGGCATTTCCAAAATACTTTTGCAGAGCACTGCGTGCCGTTCCGCTAAAATACCCGCTTTGCATATGGGAATCACCAATCTGAAATATCGTAACCTGATCGCGGAGTCCGTTGCGCAATTGCAGCAGCTTCATATAAAAAGGTTCCAGAGCGCCTTGATCGTTCTCCAACACATTCTTTGCGGGATCGATAAACTTGTAGCTTTTCAGGTAGGTATCGCTATCTAAAAGTAAGTAATAGCTTTGGATGAATTCTTCCAGAGTATCGAGGTCTTCCGGGTATTCCTCTTCACTAAAGATATCGGGTTCGTGTTCCACGCCGGATTTGGCAAAACTGAGTAAAAACAAAGATCCGAAGAGCATCAGCACCATCAGGAATGCTTCTTTCTTTCTCAATTCTCTTTCCTCAAAAAATCTATCAGAAGTTCTGCGATTTTATCTGCTCCACGTCTGGTAAAATGAGTAAAGTCCTTTCCGGCCAGGGGAGGATTTTGGTGTACATAGCCTAGCATGGAGTTGTATCCCCCCATAGCTTCATAGAGATTCCAGAAGGCACAACCGGTATCCAGGGCTACATCACCTTGAGCTTTTACCAATAACGGAATATCGGGAGAGGTCTTGTACACTCCATGGTCTTTGATGCTGCGATCATGAACACTTACAACTAATATCGGTACATCTTTCAGCGCTTTCTGCAGATGGCGGATCGTGCGGGTCATGGCAAGTTTGTAATTCTCATAATTGGTATTTTTGGGATTCGAGATATTCCCGCCATATTGCATCACTACCAGGTCGTAATCCAGATACCTTTGAAAGGCTGAGAGAGTGTTTTCGTGAATGCGCTGAAAGTATAATCCCGAATAGCCCCGGATGGGGAAGTTATCTACATACACACCTTTATCTTCGTCAAAGGATACACCGTAGAGGTGGATGGGATCATGAGCAGAAAACTCTAGCTTCAGGGTAGTGATCGGGCTATCGGGACTGATATCCAGGGCATGAAGCTCATCTCCGCTCTCCAGAGTCTTATGTTCATATGGACCTGAGTTGTAGCTTACCTTTACTACAGAACTCTCTGAGGCATGGCTGTAAAAAAGCTTGATTCGGGTGAATACAGGGGAGCCGCCGGCATTTCCTGCTCCCTTGTATTCCACCCAGGGATCGTAATCTACATAGAATCGGGTGATCTCTGTCCGTGGTTCTTCCGTCTCTTTGGTAGCCAGACTGTCTGCGCGGAGACTGTCTGCACTGAACAGAGTATCGGTAGCCACAGGGCTGATCGTTTTGCTGGCAACATAATAGGGACGAGGGATAAAAGTATAACCGGTAATGCCTAGAGAAACATCATTCTTGTCCAGATTCATAAAGGAGATGCTTTCCCAATTTCTAGAAAACTTGTGTTGGATGGTTTGCCGGAATCCGGATACGATGGATGTAATCGGCATCATCCCTACACCCTGTCCGCCATATACGCTCTGCAATTTATAGCGGAGGGGCGCAGTAAGCAAGTCGCCTTCGATAATAGAATCGCTATAATAAGCTATGCGTATATGCTTTTCTCTCTTGCCCAATAGAGAGGAATCAAACAAGGGACTTTGCCCTGTTATGGGGCTCATTGATCTCATTTTTTGAATGAAGGGGCGCAACTCCTTGGACGCATGCTCCGGGGTTTTGTGATGCATGGTCAGGCTATCTACGGGAGCCTGTTTATCGAATAGCGCTTCAAACCAACTCATCTTGCGGATGGGGAAGATGTCGTTGCTATAGGCAGGTAGGAGCTTTGCCAATACTCCAGTAAAAAACGCCGCCATCAAGAGGAGGGCGGCGGGTCTTACAAAATCTCGATTCATAGATGCTTGTATCCAATTTTTGAATCAATTTTAGTTAAGGGCTTTCCGTATTCTTCCAATCAAAGAAACGCTATCCAGCCCATAAGCTTTATACAACTCCTCAGACTCACCGGAACAGGGATATGAATCTACTCCAATGGGGATTAGTGTGCTCCTCACACCTGTTTCGATCATCACTCTAGCTATTGTGCTGGCCAAACCACCATGGATGCTATGGTCTTCAACGCTGATGATCGGCCCTTTTCGTGCTGCTTCTGTGATAAGCTTTGCCGGGATATCCAGAGGGCAGGATACCACTATCAGTTCCACAAACAGCCCTTCTTCCCGCAATACATCTACGGCCTTCAAAGCACGTGCTGTGGGAGTGCCACACACAAATACACTGCCTCTGTCTCCGATCCGCAATACATCAGCTTTGCCATATTCGAAGCAATAATCCGTGTTGTAATACACTTCTCCATCCTGATCTTTCAGAATGGGCAGCTTGGAACGTCCCATCGTCACTATATAGTTTCCGGGTTTGTCAATCAGCCAACGGATCACGCGGTCAGTTTGATTGGCATCTGCCGGACATATTATCCTGGTATCAAAGAGATTGCGGGCAAGAGAGATATAGTCTACACACTGATGTGTCTTGCCATCTGCGCCTACATCAATCCCGACATGAGTAACCACGGTTTTCAGATTAGTGTGATTGATATCGTTCAAACGTTGCATATTGTAGGTTTCATCAATGCCAAACACACCAAAATCGGACCAGAAACACTGGATGCCCATAGTGGAAAGAGCTCCGCTGAGTACAGCTGCATGATGCTCCATAATGCCAGTCTGTAGAAAGCGTCCTGGCAGGGTATCACGGAATTCGCCAGTCTTCACACTGCCAGCAAGATCGCAATCGACTATTACTATAGGAGATTCATTGTCTTTATTCAGGATTCCCAGGTCAGCGATGGCTTTGCCCCAAGCGCTGCGGCAATCGCTATCCGAGCTGTATAACACTGGTTTTCCGGGTTTTAATTTGTATTCCGGATGAAAATCTACCTTGGCTTTGCTTTCCTTTGGCTCATACGTGTCCCGCATCTGTTGGTACTTGCTGATTTCATTGGCTACACCGAGTTCGGTAAGTGCCTGGGCACATTGTTCTTTGGATAGTGTGGAGCCATGGTATTTGGCGTTGTTTTCCATGAAGCTTACGCCTTTGCCCATTATAGTGTGAGCAAGGATCATCACGGGGCTTCCGGCATTACGTGCGGTGTCCAGAGTCTGAAGAATCTGAGCGATATCATGACCGTTTACTTCCATCACCTGCCAACCGTCGGATTCCCAATTCTTGCGGATGTTCTGTGGCATCACCTCGTGGATGGAACCGGATATCTGCAATTGATTGTAGTCCACTATCGCCGTGAGGTTATCCAGCTTGAACTTGGAGGCAAAACGCCTTGCTTCGCTTAATTGCCCCTTTTGCTGTTCTCCGTCTCCCATTAGCACATAAACATGGCTGCCCAGATTCTTGATCTTGGAACCTATGGCAAAACCAGCAGCCGCAGAAAGACCTTGACCCAAGTTTCCAGTACTCCACTCCACACCGGGTACATCACGCTCTATGTGCCCTTCAAAGATGCTGCCAAACTTGCGAAACTGGTGTATTGCGTCATCAAGTGGGAAGTATCCCATGATGCCCAAAGTGCTGTAAACTGCCGGAGATATGTGCCCAATGGACACAACCATGCGATCGCGTTCCTCCCACCCAGGGTATTCAGGATTGTGACGCATGGTGTTGTATATACATAACAGCATGTCTATGCTGGACATAGAGCCACCGGGATGGCCGCTGCCTGAAAGTGTGGTCATGTGCAATATCGCTTGTCGTGCTCTTAATGCTTGCTTTGTGATCTTGTCGATGAGTTCTACTCTACTCACTCTATTACCTCTGTATTTATAGTTATCCGATTGTGATGATGGATATCCCATTTCAAATGCCAGATTAAATATGGGCGATTGCGGTCAAGGAAAAAATAGCAGTCTAAGGTCTATGATACTGGGAGACTGTTCAATACCTCCCACTTCATTATGCTACTTTCCTTGTGTTCTTAGAGAAAAGCAGGTCGAGATGGTTCCAAGCGAGCTTTTCTTGACAAATTTGGGAGATATTTAGACTGGCGATCAGC